>JABMPI010000672.1 GCA_013203755.1 Bacteroidota bacterium | reverse complement strand
TTGGGGTACCCCAATGTTGTGAACTCTCTTTTTTATTTAATTTAAATGGTATACTTTTGGATTGAAACTCTGGTATACTTTTCAGTTGAAATAAACACATAGGCTTATCGAAACCTCTCTACCAGAGGTTTATGTTAGTTTAAAACTAAACAACAAGAGTGAAACGTATGAGGTTGAAAACAAACTAAATAGTTATGTAAAAAATTTAGAGAAACAGATTAATTCAAAAATTAGTTCAAAATTTGACTTAGAACTAATTAAAGCATATGAAAACGGCTACCGTTCATCAATAAATAAGAATGGAGCTAAATCACTATTGAATGCATTCTTCACTGATGCCATTGACAAACAATTCATTGAAAATACTTTTAGGTTATTAAAATCCTACCAAAGTTGTGAGTTAAAAGAGAAGTATGATATTTACAATAAAACAATCGAATATTTTGAATCTATAATTGGTAGTGCTGAAGAAATAGGAACAAAATATTGTAAAAATTATATTTCAACGCCTTTTTCAAAAATTAGACAATTATTAATCGAGGACTTCGAAACGAATCCATTTTCAAAACCAGCCAATCTTTTGGTGAAAAAAACCATAAAAAAATATCCTTTTTCAAAAGACGTTGACTATAAACTGCAATTTGAAATAAAAAATGAAAGTACTGGATATGCAAATGACACGCAAATTTTTATCACCTTATACTCTGATGATATTATACAACTATCAAGTGTAAATCAATTTGTTGGTATTGTAAAAACTAGCTCTATTGTTGAGTTCCCTTATAAAGGGATTAAACATTCGGAAAGTATTTTAGTTTATGGATTCGTTGAATGGACTAATTTCAATGGTAAAAAAAGTAAAAAAGAATTTGAACTTGATTTGCATGGTCAAAGAATTAATGCGAACTGGAAAGAAATTGAATTTGAAGAACCATATGATTTAGAACCGGTAACCGAAGAAGAGAGTTTTATTGGTAGAAAAACAATAATGTCTGATTTAAAAAGAATTCGAAACAAAGTTGGTTCTTCTTATATTTTTGGGCAAAGAAGAGTTGGCAAAACATCAATTGTAAAAACACTTCAAACAATTGCGAGCAATGATGATATGCTATTCATATATATTGAAGCAGGTGATTGGGAAAGCGCTGGGAATCCACATCAAAGTATGAACGATTTGGGTACTCGTATATGTAAAAAAATAAAAAAACATAATCGGAAATTTAAGTCAATCGAATTGCCAAAATTCGAAGGTTCATTAAATAGGATTACTGAATTTCTTGACGAAGTTACCGAAATTGATGATTCTTTTAAGGTGGTAATTATTTTAGACGAATTTGATAGAATATCAAAAGAACTCTTATATGAAGGTGAAATTGCTAAATCATTTGTCTTAACCATCCGTTCGATAAGTAATCGAGAACAGTTTGGATTTATCTTAGTTGGTGGTGAGAAACTTGAGTATATATTAAGTCAATGGCAAGAATTTAATAAGTTCAAACCATTTCGAGTTGACTATTTTGATAAAACTACTGAATGGGAAGATTTTAAAACATTAATTAAATATCCCATAGATGGTTTAATGGAAATATCGGACAAAGCAATTGATTTTATTTATAATCAAACATCAGGTAATCCCTATTTCACTAAAAAAATATGTGCAGTGCTGTTTTCATTAATGGTTTCCAACAGAGATAGCCATATTACGGAAGAAGAAGCGAAACGTGCAACATCAATAGCACGAGATAGCAATAATATTGCCGCAACTGATTTCTCTCACTTTTGGAAAGATGGAATAAAAGAAAAAGACGAGAATGAAATATCAATTAATAGAAGAAAAGTTTTATTGTCAATTGGGCAAATTCTTAAAAAAGGGCAAAAAACAAGTCGTCAAATGATTATCGACCAGTCCATCTTAAATGGACTGACAGAGCTACAAGCAGAAAAAACATTAGCGGAATTTAAGCAAAGAAACATCTTGAATGTTGAAGATACTTCATACTTGTTTGTTGTTAAATTTTTTGAAGATTGGCTAGTGAGCCAAGGATTGGAAAAAATAATTACCACCTTTCAAGAAGAACAAAGAATAATATTGAGACAAAAGTATGAAGAACAACTTAGAGTAAAACATGAAGAAATTAATAATCTCTCAAAAAGTTGGAATTCATATAAAGGCAGAGAAATAACAACAGATATTATTCGAGAATGGCTAGAACAATTTGATAGTCTGGAGAGTCAAAGGTATATGTTCAAACTTCTTGAACATGTTAAGTTCTATACAAATAACGAAATTCGAGAAAAGATGGAAGACCTGTTTCGTGAGGTCAAAAAGGAAATCCGTAAAAATGAGAAAGAACGAATAATCAAAGATAACCAAAGAAAAAGAGATGATATATTAGTTAGTTATTTGGACCAGAGCCCAGTAAAGAGCGGTGCTGAATATGCAAAACTGTTTGTTGAAGCAAACAATATATACAAGGATAATTCAACAACCATTGCAAAACTTGAAAAAAAGATAAATGAATCTAAAGATTTAAATGCTTTAATATTTATTGATGATTTTATAGGTTCAGGAAAAAGTATCATTGAGAATCTAAAGGAATTGACAGATAATTATAAGGAACTAATTTTGAGAAAGAAGTTAATTGTAATTATAGGAGTTATAACTGGATTTCTTGAAGGCAAGCATTTAATCGAAAAATCTGTTCAGAGTTTAGGGTTACCCATTAAAATTGTAATTCTAGACCCTTTAGATAAAAGCAATAAGGTTTTTGATAATGAATCTTCAGTTTTCACAAAACCAATAGAAAGAGAAAGAACTAAGAAAATTTGTTATGAGATTGGATTGAATTTAGAAAAAAAACATCCTTTAGGTTATGATAATTGCCAAGCGACAGTAGTATTTCCAAATACTTGTCCGAATAATAGTTTGCCTATTCTCTGGAAAAAAACAAAAACATGGAATCCAATATTTGAAAGAGGATAAAGTACTAGCGCTAACAAATTAGGATTTAAGGCACAGTTGAGCCCAAATAAAAGGCAATAGGTTATGGTTACTTACTGCCTTTTATTTGAGTTGTGCGTTTTGGTTGCACGCTCAAATGTGTTTTAAATCTTGTTGGGCTAAGCCGCTGAATATATAAATTTATAATGCATAAATATGCAATGAATAAATAGGTATACCTTATTCCACCTGCCCCTCGTCTGCGCCGAGGGGTAAGCTGCCCGTCGTTTTTAACGACAAGTAAAAAACAATTTCAGAACAATTGAATTTCAGAAACAAATACCACATTCAAATATTTTTCATTATATTCACACTGGTATTTTAGTAAACCATTTCACCCTAAAACAGTAAGTCACAGAAAGAAAATCAAAAGTAATCGCAAGGAGAACCCAAGTAACCGTAAAAATGTACGGGAAGCCATAAGGTGTAGAAGAAAAGCTGTAAGGAGTGCATGATTAGCGTTAAAAAACGCATGGGGAGCGTAAATAGTGCATGATGGGCCGGAAAAAACGCATGGGGAGCGTAAATAGTGCATGATGGGCGGAAAAAACGCATGGGGAGCAGAAAAAACGCATGGGGAGCGTAAAAAATTGAAGGGAAGTGTTAAGGAGTGCAAAAGTACCGATAAGTTATAGGCAATCATCCGCAAGGAGTTCGCAATAAATTATTAAATAAATAAATGTAACCTTAAAATTAAGTATTATGGCAACAAGAAAAACACTTACCGAAGCAGAAGCCCTCGAACAGTACAGAGTATCGTTAGACAACGTAGAAATTCAACCCGAAATAGCCACCACAATGGTAGAGTTTGGGTATGATGCAACAGTAGTAGCAGAAGGTAAAACCCTGCTAACCGAAACACGTCAGTCATTCGATTTTAACGAAACCGAAGACGATGAAACTTCCGAAGCTTACGCAGCCTTCAAGCTGTTAAAAGCAAGTCTCGAAGAAACCTATAGAATGCACCGCAAAAAGGCAAAAATTATATTCCGAACGATTCTAAGACAATGGATAAATTAGCCGTTTCGGGAAGTTTATCAGGAGCATATATAAAGTGGTTAGAAGTAGTAAAGAAATTCTATTCTGTAGCCATTAAGGATTCTGGAATCCAAGCAAAACTGGTTAGATTAAAGATTACTTTAGATGATTTAACGGCAGCTAGCACCTTAATTTCCGATTTAGAAGCAGCAAGAGCAGAATATTTAAGAGAAAAAGGAGAATCGCAAGACGCAACTAAGGCAAAAGATACAGCATTTGTAAAAATTGACGACTGGATGAGCGAATTTTACGCAGTTGCAAGGATTGCACTGGAAGATAGACCGCAGCTATTAGAATCCTTAGGTAAGTTTGTTAGAAGTTAACCACCCTTACCCAATGTGCTTACAAAGCAGCCCTGTTAACCGCCTTTAAGGGCGGTTTTAGGATTGCCCTCGCAAAAAAACAAAACAAATTTGCGCTTCGTTGATAGTTCATTGGTAAATGGAAAGAGAAAAACAAAAAAGAAATTGGGGGTTGAAGAATTAAAACCCAGTTGCTAATAAAAGCTAAATGCCATACGGGGTTCAGTGGGTAGTTTAACCACAGTTCTTCGTATCAACACCGCCAATTCGTCGACTGCCGTTAGCTTTAGCAAAAAGATGTAATTAAGAATATTTCACAACTACTTGACACTAAAAATGCCTAATCACAGCTACATATATTCATTTAAATACGACTATCATAATGGCGAATTATGTAAGTTGGAATCAAGGCAAATTTTTGATGAAGAAGAAAAGAATAACTTGCTGTTTTCGAATATCAAAGTTGATCCTTCGATCAGTCCTTTTATTAAAAACAGATTTGAGATTATTTCATCCTCAGAAGGTTATTCCCAACTGTTAAAAAACATTAAGAAAGAAAACATTCATATTGATGGATTTAAAGCTGAATACCTGGTTTTGGATGGTGATTCTACAGGATATACCGAAAGACTTAATATGTTAAGAGATATTGGATATAGTATAGAAGGTGATCCCGATTATTATACCCCATCGATAACTTACTCTATATGCAATTATAAAAATATTTGGTATTTCGGGATTTTAATAAAACACAATACCGACTGGTATAAACACA
This sequence comes from Bacteroidota bacterium, assembly GCA_013203755.1. Classification (GTDB taxonomy): domain Bacteria; phylum Bacteroidota; class Bacteroidia; order Bacteroidales; family Prolixibacteraceae; genus Draconibacterium. Next base: position 615 of record JABMPI010000672.1, on the reverse strand, counting down.
AGAAAAAGCCTTGTTCATTTAGCAGTTCAATAAACATGGATATTGCTAAATCGCTTGTAAGTATTGCATCGAACGGAAATAAGACCAATGAGCTATTAGACGCTTGTTGTGGTGTTGGTACAGTAATGTTAGAAGCATGTATTTCTGGATTTAACATAGAAGGATGTGACATTAATTTGAAAGCTTGTGAATATACAAGAGAAAACCTGGCACACTATAACTATACCGCCAATGTGTATTGCTCAGACATTAAGGATATAGACAAAAAGTACGATGCCGCTATTATTGATCTTCCATACAATTTATACACCTACTCAAATGACACAATTGCCTTAAACATTATAGAATCAGCAGCAAAACTAAGCACCCGGATAGTTATTGTATCTATTGCAGATATTGAAACCTTAATCAAGAAATCGGGACTGAAAATTTCTGATTTCTGCTCTGTTGGAAAAAAAGGAAAAGCAAAATTTACAAGAAACATATGGGTTTGCGAAAAAGAAAGTAGTGCGAACTGAAATAAAAATAAAACGAAAAGCTAACGATGTATAAAAATAATAGTCGAGACAGTAGTAAATTCAAGGGTTGTAGCCCGCTTCAACTTTCTTGTAACTT
>JABMPI010000671.1 GCA_013203755.1 Bacteroidota bacterium | reverse complement strand
AGGCATACCTCGTCCGATGAGAACCGTTCAGTGAATTTTAAGAGCTCCTCTCCATTGAAAATATCCATATCTATCATTATTTCAAGCAAATATAATATTAATTAAGTAAACACCTCAAATAATTTATTCAGCGCCTGGGCAGAAAAAAATGAATTGCAGGCTCAGCTTGATGAATGTTTGCAAACGAGTCAAAGTAAAAGTCTTGAAATCACAAAAAAAACGGAAATAGTAACTCAGGAAAATGAAAAATCCATTCAGGAAAAAGAAATTGATTTGATAAAAAAAGCACTGGATAAACATAACGGAAGTAAAAGGTTAGCGGCTAAAGAACTTGGTACAACGGAAAGAAAGCTAAATAAACGTATGAAGGAATTGGGCATTAATTAATAATTTCATTTTAAACAGGAATAGATTTTAATATATACTACAGTCTTTACAAATTTCTCCTGTAAATTAAATATCTCAATAATTTCTTTAATGGCAAATATCGATGAAATAACAGAAACCATTCAAAATATTTTCTACGATATTAAGGCTGAGGCATTAATTGCTGATTTAATAGAGAATGGACTGGAAGGTGAAGATATTATAACCATTCAAAAGGGCACATTTAAACGCAGGTATGCTCGCGATATTGATTCTACAAAGGAGTTAAAATTTGCGAACGGTCAAAAAGTAATAGGGTTTAATTTAAATCGCGATGGACTGTACGATTCACTTCCCGAAGGATTGTTTCATGAAAAGACAGATAAATCGTTAAAGGAATCTGATAAAATCTCAGAAGAATCAAAAAAACTTAAGGCGGAAGAGAAAGCAGTCAGGGAATTTTTCCTCCCCTTTGAAAATGAAATATTTTTTCAAAGAGTTCAACTTGAGTTAGAAGAGAGAAAAGTTTTATCCCGGTTTAACGAGAACCTTTTTGATGATATCTATCCTGAATTCTGGAATCTGGATAAATCGTTGAACAAGAAGTATATATCCCGAATGGTTTTATTATTGCATTTTTCTCATCGAATAGCAGGTAATTGTGTACTTACCGAAAAATGTTTAGAAACAATTTTAGAAGAAAAAGTAAGTGTTAGGATTGTTAGAACGATGGATTTGCAAAATGGAAAAATTGACAAAAGTGCTACTTCAGTTAAAAATTGTTTGCTCGGTGTTAGCGAATTAGGTATCGACTTTATTTGTGGCGATAAATTTGACCATTTAGGTAAAACAATGGAATTTAACATAGGTCCTCTTAAGAATTCAAATATTGATGAATACTTAGAGAATGGCACTGTTCCTAAATTTTTGAAGTGTTTTTTTAATTATTTTATTCCTGTTGAGCTGGATGTAAAATCGAATATACTTGTTGATCAGGTGAATCAGGATTTTGTTTTAGGAGGAAGGGAAGAAGGATCTATTTTGGGTTTTGAATCAACAATTTAGCAGAACTACTAAAAAAATAGTTAGATGGACAATGCGTATTATAATTTGCCATTACAGCTGGCCCGAATAAGCCAAAAGAAAGAGCATCCCAAATGCACATTACATGAATCAGTTGCTGCAATGGTACACCTAATTTCTGTTACTTATTTAGGTGAATGTAAACACGATGATACTTTTGGATGTGAAATTTGGGAACACGATTTTGAAAACATAGTCAATAAGCAAATATACCGGGAACGTTTAATGAATTCCATTCAAAAAACTATTACAAGGCTGGAACAACGATTAACAAATATTAGTATTGACGTGCAAATTGAACAGATTGATTACAGATTGTTTCAGCGAAGGATTAAAAGCAGAATTATACTGAAAGTATTTGGAACATTGGTAATAACAAATGAACCATTTACACATACCGATCAGTTTTTTATTGGTCCATTATCATATTACTAAAACGACAATGCAAGAAAGTAAAGAAAAAATAAGTAGCCGGATGATCAAAAATGCTTCCCGTGTATGGGGTTTCCCTGATACACAAGCAGCGAGTTCGTTCGACCCTTTCGTGGGAATGATTCTTGGTGCACTTTCAAATGAAATGGCAAAAATTTCAAACGATATAAATTCCGTCGAATCTAGAGTACTTGAAAAATTAGTTGAATTGTTAACTCCTGAACCAATCACTGGCCCTTTTCCTGCCCATGCAATTTTTAGAGCAAAATCTGTTGAACCATTTTTTAAACTTGACCCATTTTACCAATTCTATATTAATAAAAGATTTGTAATTCCTGGAGAACATAGTGCCGACGAGAAACCAGTTTTTTTT
>JABMPI010000670.1 GCA_013203755.1 Bacteroidota bacterium | reverse complement strand
TGATTCCATATTTCTTTTCAACCTCATCTACCACCTTGTTGCCAACAATAAATTCGGTTTTCAGCTTATAAAGTTTGGCATTTCCCATTCCGTTGGGCCACCACAGTTCAATATTTTTAACCGACAACTGACTGAATTCTTCAGGATTTAAACGAACCGACAACGTATCGTTGGCTTTCACTACCACTTTTTTCTCCACTTGTCCAACTTCGTAATCTACCCGAAAAATTCCTTCAACCGGTTTGTCCGAACTGTTTACTATTTCGGCCTGAATAAAAAGGTCGGCTGCACTTTTTGAAACGTTATCTACTTTTGAATAAACAAATGGGCTTCTGATTTTAACACCTTCATTAATTTCCAGAAATACTTCTCTGAAAATTCCCATACTCCGGTCGGTTGGCAGCGGGTTCCAGTCACAAAATCCTAATGAATATTCTCCATCAGCAAACTGAACCATTTTTAGTGCCATTGTATTTTCACCTTCCTGAATGTAGGAGTTGATGTTAAATGTAAACATGCGGTAGGTTCCGGCAAATGTTTCCATACCAACCACTTTTTTTCCGTTCACCCACAAATCGGCGCGGTAACAAATCCCATTAAAACGAAGTGAAACGTCTTTCGCTAAATCATTTGCAGATAATTCGAAAGATGTTCTGTACCACCAGGGTATCTGAAATTGGGTGGGATCCAAATTTTTCATATTAATGCCGAAAGTAGCATCTTCTATTACATTGAATTCTGAAAGCGCCCCCATTACTGTTCCTGGAACAACACCATTGTGCCAGCCAGAAACATCGAAGCCATTCTGAGAAACTGCCTGGTCTTCTGTATCTGCCATTTTCTCACTGGATTGGATTTTCCAGCCTGAAGAAATAACTTTGGAACTAAAAGTAAGTTGTTTATCGGTTTGCGTGCTGCAAGCCGATATAAAATTTAAGCTCACAATTAGGAGCAAAAGTTTTGTAAATAGTCGAAACAAATTATTCATTTTTTAAAATTGTTTAATTCAAGTTCTAATAAGTGGCGAACTAATTTCTGTTCAATAACAAAGAAATAGAAATCGCACCTCAAAAACTTCTATTATTTTATTCTATTTGCATTATCTTTTAACCTTCGAATTAAAATTTATGATATAAATTCGCACAATAGGTTAAAATCCTTATAGTCTATAAAATAAACAAAACGGATACAAATTTTAAATGCTACATTATGAAATACTCTTTAAACTTAATTTTGTTGCTTTTATTCATCGGTAATTTGGGGATTAAAGCTTCGTCTGCCGCAGACAAAAAAGATCCTGTTGATTATGTAAATCCATTTCTTGGAACCGATTTTTTTGGTCATACATTTCCGGGAGCATCGCTTCCAAATGCGTTGGTTCATTTAAGTCCCGACGTTCATACAGAAGGCTGGACCTATTGTGCCGGTTATATTTATTCTGAAAGTTCGATAATTGGATTTAGCCACACCCACTGGAATGGCGTTGGAATGGTAAACGGCGGTGAGGTACTATTAATGCCAACCGTTGGCGACAAACTTCAAATTGTTCCGGGTTCGCGTAAAAATCCCGACGAAGGTTACCGCTCAAGATTTGATCATAAAGATGAGTCAGCTTCTCCCGGATACTATTCAGTGCTTTTAAAAGATTATAATATAAATGTTGAATTGACTTCAACTCAGCGGGCAGGTTTTCACAGATACACTTTTCCAAAAGCCGATAATTCAAGAATTATACTTGACTTGGGCCATCAGATTGGAAATATGAAATCCGGGCAAGATTCCGAATTAAAAATAATTGATAACAACCGAATTGAAGGGGCAAAAAGTGCTGGTTTAGGTAATGTCTATTTTGTTGCCGAGTTCAGCAAACCGTTTAAATATTACGGAACTTTTGATGCTTCTTATGTAACTCCTGAATCGGGTGGCAGTTTATTTCCATACAAAAATGCTGAAGCAGGAGATAAAATTGGTGCATTTTTAAACTTTACAACCGAAGAGAACGAACAAATTCTGGTAAAAGTTGGCATTTCGTATACCAGTATTGAAGGTGCAAGAAGAAATCTGGAGGCTGAAATTCCTCATTGGGATTTTGACAAAACCAGAAACGATGCACGTGAAATCTGGAACAAAGAATTATCGAGAATTGAAATTGACGGAGCAAGCGAAGATCAGAAAGAGATTTTTAATTCAGCATTGTACCACTCGCTTTTGTCGCAATATATTTCGCAAGATGTGGACGGTAAATATTTTGGCTCCGACCATAAAATTCATGAAGCGAAAGGATATGATTTTTACGGCTCGTTTTCTTGCTGGGACACTTACCGTTCGCAACATCCACTAATGACTTTAATTGCTCCCGACCATGTAGACAATTACATTAAGTCGATTGTTGCAAAAGTAGAAAACTACGGATGGTTGCCAGCGCAGCATTTTCTGAATGTATTTGGCGAAGCGATGGTTGGCGACCACTTAATTCCGGTAATTGTAGATGCTTACAAAAAAGGCTACCGCGATTTTGATGTAAAAAAATTATACGCTGCAATGAGTAAGAAAGCTTTGGAAAATCCATCGGCTCCAGTTCCACACGAAGCAGGAAGATCGGGTCTTGATTTCTATAAGGAATTGGGCTACACTCCTGTTGACAGAGTTACCGAAGCCGTTCCAAACACTCTTGAATTGGCGTACGACGATTGGTGTATTGCACAACTTGCTAAGGAGCTTGGGAAGAAAGACGATTACGAATTGTTTATGAAAAGGGCAGGCAACTACAAAAATCTGTGGGATGCCGAAACGCAATTTATGCGCCCTAAAAAAGCAGACGGAAACTGGCTGGAAGCACTAAACGATAATGAGCAGGAAATCGTAAGGTTTGGAGAGCATTCGTATTACAAATATTTCGATCCGCTTTTGGTAGGCCGTCGCCCAAACCGTCATTATACGGAATCGAATGCCTGGCAATACATTTGGTCGGTTCAGCACGATCCTCAAGGATTAATTGACCTTTTTGGAAGCAACAAAGCATTCACAAAAAAACTGGACACTTTCTTTGAAATGAGCCCAATTATTTCGAAGCCAAAATATGTTGGTGTTGTTGGAACAATCGGACAATATGTACACGGCAACCAACCTTCTCATCACGTTGCTTATCTGTACAATTACGCAGGTGAGCCGTGGAAAACACAAAAAAGGGTTAGACAAGTTGTAAATGAATTGTACAGAACCGGCCCAGGAGGAATTTGTGGAAACGAAGATATGGGATCACTTTCATCGTGGTATGCTTTAAGTGCCATGGGATTTTATCCGGTAACACCGGGTAGCACAACCTACGCAATTGGCAGCCCACTTTTTGGCGAAACAAAAATTAAAGTTGCCAAAAACAAAACCTTTACAATTATAGCATTGAACAACTCAAAAAAGAATCAATACATTCAATCGGCTACTTTAAACGGCAAAGCTTTTAACCGTACCTGGATCGATCATCAAGAAATTATGGATGGTGGAACGCTTGAATTTAAAATGGGTTCGGAACCTAATAAAAAATGGGGAACAGAAAAAGGGAGTGTTCCTTTTTCGATGAGTAAATAGTTTTTTGGATGATGCGGATTCCAATCCGCATTTCTTTTTTATGGGTGATGCGGATTCCAATCTGCGTCTTCTTTAAACGGCGGATTGGAATCCGCCGCACCCAAACAGTCGCACCCGAACCAATCTTTCCAGTGTTTTACATAGCCTGCATTTACCGGATTATTTAGCGTGTATTCAACTGCATAATACAAATGTTTTTCATCGCGAATAGTTGTGTCGAAGCTTTCTTTTTGCCACAAAGCACCAACTCTATTTTCTAATTTGTTAATGTGTGTTGCAGAAAAACGTTTTACCGAGTATAAAATATCTTCAAGATAAACAGGTTTACCGTCTTCGTCTTTTGTATGAAGTTCTACTACCCAATGCACATGGTTGGGCATGATGCAAAAAGCGTGATTAATTAGTTTTTTTCCTTCCCAGTATTTTAAAGAATCGATTATGATTTTGGTGTTTTCAGGTTTCGACAGATTGACTTTTGGGTCGTGTTCAGCATCTAATAAATCATTATACGCTTTAATGTATTTTTTCCTGACAGTGTTGTATTCTTCTTGTAGTTTTTTTAAGGATGCTTCGTTTTCCGGGTGATGCGGACTCCGATCCGCATTTTTAAAATCAGCAGTTTGCAAACTGCTGCACCCCGGCGATGCAGCTTCTTCGGGTGTTGCGGATTCCTATCCGCAACTTTCTAATGGCGGATAGGAGTCCGCCACACACTTTAACGGCGTATTGGAATCCGTCGCACCCGACTCGCTGCACCCATGGGTGTCGCCGATTCCGATCGGCGATTTATAATACGGCGGATTGGAATCCGCCGCACCCGATGCATCCAATTGAGACTTTAACATTTCAAGTTTTTGCATGTAGCGTTTTAGAGCTTTCGGGGGAACGGCATCTTTTAAACTCCAGGTAATAAAATAGGCTTGTCCGGGCTGTTGAAAATGCGGGAGTGCGTGACGGTAATGTTCTTTGTGGGGCATGGTGTTTTAATCCGTAATTTACAAAATAATTTTGGATTGGGTGACGCGGATTCCATTCCGCATTTCTTTTTTATGGGTGTTGCGGATTCCGATCCGCAATTTTTCCTTAACAACGGTGGAGTCCGCTGCACCCGAGTGATGCAAACTCCGATTTGCATCTCTTTTAACGACGGATCGGAGTCCGCCACACCCGGGTTGCTGCACCAGTGGGTGTTGCGGACTCCGATCCGCAACTTTTCCTTAACTACGGATTGGAATCCGTCGCACCCAAAAGAGAACAGCGGATTGGAATCCGCTGCACCCGAACCGTTGCACCCGGAAACAAGTATTTCATTTGATCCTAAAAAAAGATTAATTATTTTAGACGAATTATGGAAACAACACTAACTTCGAAACAGCGAATATTTGCTGCAATAAATCACAAATCAGCTGACAGAATACCTGTTATGTGCCAATTGGCTCTGGGACACTATTTTATAAATACAAAATATACACCGGCTGACATTTGGTTCGATAGCAAAATATTTGCAAAGGCATTGGTTACTTTGCAAGAAGAGTATCGCTTTGACGGGATTTTAATCAATCTTCCGGGGCGCCCTGACTATTGGAG
>JABMPI010000669.1 GCA_013203755.1 Bacteroidota bacterium | reverse complement strand
CCCATGAAGGGGCGCAATATAACAGCCCAGGGCAGCGCCCTGGGTAAAACCAGAGGCAATTTTGCCTCACGTTCTGGTGTATAAAAATGAGATGGCATTTCATGGGGCAACCCACCAAAAGCCATATTTGAAAAAGAAATAAGGAATAAAGAATAAAGAATAAAGAAAAAGAAATAAGGAAGTCAAGAAATACAAGCATAAAACATTCATGATCCGTCAACTGACAGAGCACACAGGACGATGATCATATTCTTGTCTTGTGTATTGATACTAATTTTAAACATAAATGAAACAACTCTACCCACTAAAAGGCATCGTAACCGTACTAAACACTCCATTCACAAAAAACGCCACTATCGACTTTACCGCCTTACAAAACAATGTAAAAGAGGCATTACGCGCTGGTGTTGCAGGTTTCCTTGTTCCCGCAATGGCATCCGAGGTATATAAACTAACTACTACCGAACGAATAAAAATGGTAGAGACTGTATTGGAAATTGCAGGCGACCGCATTCCCGTAATTGCAGGTGCTGGTGAAACAGACTTGACGAAAACTCAGAAGCTATTAAAAGAATATATTCAACTGGGGTGCAAACATGTATTATTCCAAATTCCGTTTCAAAATGAAAATCAATTTCGTAACCATTTTATGAAATTGGCTGACTTGCAACCGGAGGTTATTATGTTGCAAGACTGGGATGCATCCGGATATGGTCTGCCTGATGAACTAATTCTGGATCTGTTTGAAACAGTGGAAGCTTTCCGTTGTCTAAAGGTGGAAACCGTACCTGCAGGAGTAAAATACTCACGTATTCTGGAACTCACAAATGGACGACTAAATGTAAGTGGTGGCTGGGCTGTTTCGCAAATGATTGAAGGGTTACAACGTGGTGTTCATGCATTTATGCCAACCGGAATGCATTACATTTATACGGCAATTTACCGTTTATTTGAATCCGGCAATCAACAGGATGCTGAAAAATTGTTTCAGCAAATATTGCCAATTTTGGCCTTCTCCAATCAACATCTCGATATTTCAATTCACTTTTTCAAACGATTACTTTTCAAGCAAGAAATCTATTCGACGGATTTATCAAGAAATCCGATTCTGCCATTCGACCAACTCCATCAGCAAATTGCAGACAAACACATTGCGAAAATCATTCAACTTGAAAATGGATTAAAGAACTTATAAATGAATATTCAAAACCAATTAGTAAGTTACATCGCTCTTGGAGCACCGGCAACTCGTCGACCGGCGACTGGCGATTTACCATATTTACGACCAGAAATTGGTTTTACTCCCAACTGGTATCACAAAGCAATAAACATCGATTTTGGCGAAAAATGGCACACCAATCCAGCTTACCGTAAACAGGCAGTTCTGGAAATGCGAAATGAAATAGACAGCCGTTTCCCGGATAATAAAATTGGTAGAATAAGTGATGATAAAAATGATCTTGATATATTGACTGGATTATACGGTGCCTGCTCTATTGCAGCAATTTATGACGTTCCGTTTCGGTATGAAAAAGACCAGTGGCCAACCAGCGAGCATTTTTCAATACCCGAAGATCAAATGCAAAACCTGCTACCGCCTGACTTAACAACTAATTCCTTTTATCAGTCGATTATTAAACAAGTGGATTGGATTGCTGAAAACCAAGGCAAAGTACATGGTTTTATGAATTGGCAGGGAGTTCTAAACAATGCTCAGCGAATTCGCGGACAGGAACTTTTTATGGATATGCTCATTAATCCAGAAGGAACAAAAAACCTGCTAAATTCGGTTTGCAAAACAATGATTGATGCAGCAAAAACACTTCAGGATAAACAAAAGCAAAGCGGTATAAATTACAGTTTCTTTACCGTTAGCAACTGTCTGGTTAATATGCTTTCACCCGAATTATATCAGGAATTTATTTTGCCCTTCGACAAACAAATTGCTGATAGCTTTAAAACGATAGGAATTCATAATTGTGCATGGAATGCCAATCCATATTTAGAAGATTATGCTTCAGTTCCAAAAGTTGGATATATCGATATGGGTATTGAATCGGATCTGGATAAAGCGAGAACTTTATTCCCAAAAACAAGGAGATCGCTAATGTACACTCCAATGGATCTGGCCAATAAATCATTCAACGAAATTCGTAACGATTTGGAATTGATAGCACAGAATTACGGACCATGCGATATTGTTATAGCTGATATTGAACACGGAACTCCAGATAAAAAAATAATGGATGCGATAAATATTTGCGAAGAAATATCTAATAAATATTTATAAAAGATAAATAGTTTAGTTATGAAAAAAAGTTTTTGGCTTTTAATACTGTTCATGATTTTCGATGTTGCCAATTCGAAAATAAGTGAAGCATCAGAAAAATATTTTCAGGAAATAAAAACAGATATCCAATTGCCCGAAGAAGCCGGCAAAAACGTAATCAGTTTATTTCAGACACGGAACAACATTGTTGCAGTTACAACTTACGGAGTTTACAGGTTCAGCAACGAAAAATGGAGTGGGAAAACTTGTGGTACAGGATTCCAGACAGCTACCCTCGATTCGAAAGAAAATGTATGGCTGGTAAACCGTAATTCCATTCAAAATGAAGAAGGATCAGTAAAACTCACCTTACCTTCAACTGCAAAAAACGATACAATTTTATGCCTGTTTTGGGAAGATGAAACATTGCATGTCGGCACTTCAAATGGTATGCTTTCGTATAATGGCAAGTGGCAGGCCATACCAATCTCTCAGGGAAAGAGAGTAAATTCCATTGCCCTTGATAAATCTGGTCAGCTTTGGTTAGCATCCAACAAAGGACTTTTAAAAAGGACAGAAAAAGAATGGCGCAATCTGGATGAAATGATAATGGCAAAAGGTACACAGGAAATATATTTCAGCTTACATACCCCAAAAGATGTTAACGATTTATTGTTTAGCAGCCCATTTTCGGTGGGTTGTATCGCCGATAACGGACAACACTGGATGTGGAGTGGAAAAGATGGCCTGCCATATGGGCCAGTTACCACAATTAAATCGCATAAGCAGACACTTTGGTTTGGCACCGATAAAGGAGCAGCAAAAAAAGATGACAAGTGGCACTATTATCATGGAAAGCGCTGGCTACCAAATAATAAAATAAATGATATCCTTCCTATTAATGAACAAACGGTATGGATTGCTACTCCAAATGGTATAAGTCAAATACAACAAGTGGAAATGACTTTGGAGGAAAAAGCGGCACATTTTGAAAAAGTAATTGATGCCCGACATAACAGGCGCGGCCTGATAAATATCTCTCACCTTACTGTTCCCGGGGATATTTCTTCAAGTAAAATGATGAATGAAGACAACGATGGCTTGTGGACATCAACCTATCTTGCAGCAGAATGTTTCAGATATGCCGTCACAAAATCTGATGAAGCAAAAGAAAATGCCATAAGGACTTATGAAGCTCTGGAACGTTTAGAAACCGTAACGGGTATTCCCGGTCTTCCTGCCCGCTCTTATGCCATGACCAAAGACGTGGTGGAGCAATCACGTTCTCCGCACCCAAAAATATGGCGTTCGTCACCCGATAAAGAATGGCAATGGTTAGACGATTGCAGTTCCGACGAAATAGTTGGACACATGTTTGCCATATCAATTTTCTATGATCTTGTGGCTGACAATAAGATGAAAAATAGTGTAAAAGAGCTTGTACAGAGAACAATGGATCATATAATTGACAATGATTTTCATCTGATTGATTATGATGGGAAACCAACACGCTGGGGAGTCTGGCATCCAGATTCACTTAACCATTCAAAAAACTGGGCTTACGAAAAAGGCTTGTATTCACTCGAAATCTTGTCATTCCTAAAAACAGCAGTTTATATTACCGGCAATCAAAAATATGAAAAGACATATCGCCATTTGATTGAAAATCACAATTATGCTGAAAACACCGTTGAGGCAAAAATCCATGGCTCTTTTGAAAAAAGTTATGCCGAAGATATTTTAACCTATTTCCCATACTATTGCCTTTCGCGTTATGCAAGCGATGATGAATACTGGCCCTTGTACAAAAAAAGTATTGAACGTACATGGCCTGTTTCGCAACCCGATAGAATACCTGCCTGGAACATTATTGCCAGCGTGGTTCTTCAAAAAGACTGTAACCTAAAAATTGCCCGGGAAGAATTAGAGCTTTTCCCCCTTGATTTAATCGACTGGAGAATGACCAACAATCATCGTTGGGATTTAATAGAAGATGAACTTGTTGACAGAGGAGGAAACCGGCAGGCGACCCGAACAATACCAACACCGGAGTCAAGGATTTTTAGATGGAATACAAATCCTTATGAGTACGACACAGGAAGCGATGGTAAACGAGAAGTAAGCGGAACTTATTTTCTGCTTCCGTACTGGATGGCGAGATACCATAAATTATTTAACTAACATTAAGCATGAAATACTGTACTCTTATAACTATTCTTCTTATTTTCTTTGGTTGCAACAACCAACAAAAAGATGATATTGATACAATCGGTAAAGAAATAGTTTTGAGGTTGGAACCAACATCAGATAATCCCAGAAACAGCGAAGGCGATTTTATTCAACTCAAAGATGGTCATATTCTGTTTATTTACACCAAATTCACAAGTGGTTCGGGCGACCACGCAAAGGCGCATCTTGCAAGCCGGATTTCTGCTGACAAAGGTAAAACATGGAGTAAAGAAGATAAAGTTGTAGTTACTAACGAGGGGCTTATGAATGTGATGTCGGTTTCACTTTTACGACTGGATGACGGAAGGATTGCCCTGTTTTATCTTCGAAAAAACTCAACCACCGAATGTATTCCATTTATACGAATTTCAAGCGATGAAGCGAAAACCTGGAGCAAACCGACTGCTTGTATTCCCTCAACTGGATACCACGTAATGAACAACGACCGCGTGATTCAACTTAAAAGTGGAAGGATTGTTTTACCACTTGCTTTACATGGTTCAACCCAAAAAAGCATTACTGCAAATGCAACTATTTATTGCTACTATTCGGATGATTTAGGCGAAACCTGGCAAAAAAGCGAATCCATTCAAAATAAAAACAATACAACCTTACAAGAGCCGGGAATTATTGAATTGAAAGATGGGAAAATAATGTTGTTTTGCAGAACTGAATCCGGAGTCCAATATTTTTCTTATTCAAATAATGAATGCGAAAGCTGGACACCCATCGAGCCGGGCAATATTAAATCACCTCTTTCTCCGGCATCTATAAAACGAATTCCAACAACCGGCGATTTATTGTTGGTGTGGAACAACAATTTCAAAGAAGGTAGAGATGGTGGCAAACGGACGCCTTATAACATGGCCATTTCTAAAGATGAAGGCAAAACCTGGATAAAAACCAAAACCATCGAAAGCGATCCGGATGGTTGGTACTGTTACACTGCCATTAATTTTGTTGACGACTACGTACTTCTTGGACACTGCGCTGGTAACAGAAAATTATTCAACGGTTTGGAAACTACGCAAATTACACGTTTGCACATGGATTGGATTTATGACGACGCAATTACAGATCCTTTTATCAAATCAGATAATAATGGAAAAGTTGAACTGGCATGCAATGAAAATAATGTACAAATACGCTATACATTGGATGGAAGGAATCCCGATGAAACATCCGCAATTTACAATGAACCCTTTTCAGTATCAAGGACAACCCTACTGCGAATGCAAGCCAATAAACCGGAAAAACCTTGTAGCATAATTGTTTCGGAATATGTGGGAACCGACATTTTACAAGAACCAATGGAAGTTACAAAAACAGTTTTGCCCGGATTAAATTGTAAATACTTCGAAGGAAAGATTGCCCGGACATCAGCAATTGAAAAGCTTAAAGTAAAACGCTCTGGCGTTTCTCCAACTCTGAACATTGAAAAATCTGAAAGTATTGAAAATTTCGCCTTTTCTTTTACCGGTTTAATTGAAATACCAAAAGACGGGAAATACACTTTCTACCTCAATTCCAACGACGGAAGTATTTTAAAACTGGATGAATATCTACTAATAGAAAATGATGGACCTCATGGCGATTTCGAAAAAGAAGCTCCGGTTGCTCTGCGCAAAGGTTTTCATTCTCTTGAAATTAAATATTTTCAGAATGGAGGTAGTAAGGAACTTAAATTATCTTGGGAAGGGGATGATTTTAAAAAGTGTGAAATTCCTGATTCGGCGTTGTATCATGTAGAATAGAAATAATTGTATAGTGTGATGAACTATAAAAGAAATAGAATTCAGATAGTTAATTTTTATTACTCACCCTGATTATATCTACGATCTAATCGTCCCTCTCTACGCGTAGAGAGGGAGAAGAGGGAGAGTCACACAGCATATTTATTCACCAGAAATAAAAAAAAATATGAAAATCAAAAAACAAATTACTGTTATTCTTTTTGTATTGAGTATCTCTTCATTTTTTCAATTAACAAATGCACAAGATGTCAGAAAAGTTATCGACTTCAATAAAAACTGGCTTTTTGAACAGGACGATTGGATTGGATACTACCATGGTTCGTGGATGAACTGGGATGAAACCAATTGGATTCCTGTGCAAACACCACACTCTTTTAATGCCGAAGATACATTCGATCCGGAGCAAGGTTATTATCGCGGATTTGCATGGTACCGAAAACACTTCCATATTTCGAATTTGGAAAAAGGCCGCATCCTGAAAATTCACTTTGGCGCTATTGGAAACGAATCGGAAATTTGGGTGAATGAAAAGTTTATGGGCAAATTCACAACTGGTTACACTCCCATTGAAATTGACATTACCGAAGTTGTGAATTGGAAAATTGAAAATATAATTGCCATTCGCGTAAACAACCTCCACAACGATGAAATTCCTCCCGGTCGCTGGCGAATGGATTACAACGTGTACGGTGGAATTTACCGCGAAGTAAATCTTTTAAGCCTCTCTCCTATTCATTTAATTGAAACCGACCATTTTATTACCACTCCAAAAGTTTCTGAAAAACTTTCTGAGATCTCTGTCTCAACTTCAATTAAAAACAATTTTGATGAAGACAAAAAGGTTACTGTAAAATGTGAATTATCGGACGGAAATAAAGTGTTGATTAACGTTTCGAAAATTTTTACAATTCCGGCAAACCAGTCAGTTCCTATTAAAAACATTTTGGCTGAAATAAAAGATATTGAACTTTGGTCGCCCGATAATCCGAAACTCTATTCATTGGAAGTTTCATTAAAAGAAAATGGAGCAACCATCGATAATCTGGTGACAAAAATCGGGTTTCGCAATTTTCATTTTGATGCAGAAAAAGGTTTCTTCCTGAATGGAAAACATTTAAAATTACGCGGATTAAACCGTCACCAATGTTATCCGGGTTTAGCAAATGCAGTTCCCGAACGATTTCAAATTGAAGATGCAGTTTTGTTAAAAGAATTGGGAGCCAATTATGTGCGGTGTGCGCACTATCCGCAACACACAAGTTTTTTAGATGCCTGCGACAGTCTGGGTTTATTGGTTTATGAAGAGGTTGCATCGTGGCAACACATTGGTGGAGATGCTTTTATAAAACACATGGATTACATGATGGACGGCATGATTCGCAGGGACAGAAACCACCCATCCATTATTTTATGGGGAATGATGAACGAAGGGCATTCTTTCAAAATGTTTGAAAAGATGTACAAAACAGCCAAAGAACTCGACCCCACACGCCCGGTTTCTTATGCAGAAAATCATATTGATATGGGAATTAAAGATGTAACAGTATTTCAGCCCGATATTTTAGGTTTGAATTACAACCTCGACAATTACGATAAATTCCACGAAGAGTATCCCAATATTTCAATCCTAAATACAGAATGTACCAATGCTGACAAAACAAAAATGGGTGATTTGGAAAACCAATTGGCTTCAACATTCAAAATAAAAAAAGATCTCGATTTTATAAATGAACGTGATTTTATTGCTGGTGCTTGTATCTGGGGATTTCATGATTATGGAACAGAATACAGACCGGTTTGGCCCATCCAAACTTCTGGTGTTGTTGATAAATACCGCAATTTTAAAGAAGCTGCATATTATCTAAAATCACGCTGGACTGACCAACCATTCGTGCATATTTCAGGGCATTGGAATTATGATGGGAAAGAGGGCGAAATTCAGGATGTTTATGTTTGGAACAATTGTGATAAAGTTGATTTGTTTCTGAATGGAAAGAAAGTAATTAAAACGAGGGATAATTTATGGAAAATTCCTTTTCAACAAGGCGAATTAAAAGCCATTGGTAAAAAAGGAAAAATCAAAGTTGAAAAGGTGTTAAGAACTGCAGGGAAAGCAGAAAAAGTGATATGCTCGACAACTGATAATTCAATTAAAGCGGATGGTTTTGATGCGATTTTGGTAAAAGCTCAGATAATCGACTCTAATGGAAATCCGGTTCTTTTAAATAACAAAAACACTACTTTTGAAATTATAGGTCCAGGGAACTTAATTGGCATTGGCGGAAAGACCATAGTAGAAAACGTTAATGGATTGGCAAATATTTTGGTTCGATCTGCAGGAGAAAAAGGAACAATTTTCATAGTTGCTAAAGTTGATGGATTGGAGAGTGGCAAGATTGTAATAACGGCTGAATAAGACACCGTTTAGTGTTAGTTTATTTACGTCTTTCCGAACTCGTTTCGGAATCTATTATTCGAAACAGAGATGCTGAAATAAATTCAGCATGACGTTCAAATGATTTATATTTATGCAATAAAAAGTAAAACAGCAATGCAAATACTAAAAAACTTATATCAGGTTAGTGGAGACTTAAACGGAATAACATTCGATCTTCAGGGAGCACTTTGGAACGATGCAAATTCATACATCCTGAAAACAGACGAAGGGTTAATACTATTTGATTGTGGTTGTGGAGATACAATGGATCAGATTTTCGAAAACATGAGGTATTGGAATCTTTCGCCTGAGGACATTAAGTATTGCATGCTCACACATTCCCATCTCGATCATGCTGGTGGTGCTCATAAACTGAAAGCGAAAGGAGTTAAAATAATTGCCATTGAAGAAACTGCTGCTTCGGTTGCTTCGGGAGATGAACGTTGTTGTGGATATCTTTACCACAAAACATTCCAGCCTGTCGAAGTTGATCAGATAGTTTAGGATGAAGACTTCCTTAATTTGCTGGGTGTTAGAATCAGGGTGATGCATTTCCCAGTTCATACCATGGGATGCACCGCCTACTCATTCATTCACGAAAACAAACACATGGTAGTAAGCGGAGATATAATTGGAACGTTGCTAGCCGGCGATTTTGGTTGGGACGGTTCCATTGATTTCGATAAAAAAATCTATACCGAAACACTTCGTAAATTTGCCAAAGTAGATATGGATATTATGTTACCAGGCCATGGTTTAATCTATTTCCACAAACCAAAATGGAGAGTTGAGGAAGCGTTAAACAGTGCACTAATTGAGTGGAGGTAAGTCCACAGAACATTCGTAACTACCTCACACTTAAATCATCCACATAAAACTGAGCCATTTCAACTTCTTCGTCTGCTCCCGGAAGTGGTGGTGCAGGATCTTCATTTGGAGTTTTACGATTAGGCAAATCGCGATAAGTCCCGGTTCCGAAAGAGATTCTTTCAACAGATTTAACTGTCTCTGCAAGTTGTGCATTTTTTAACTTCTCTTTTCCATCAACAGAAATACTGAAACTACCATAGGGCTGTGCATCAATTTCTATTTTAAGTTCATACCATGTATTCGGATTATAGGCTTGTAAAACAACCTCTTTGCTTCCATCAACAGCCTTAATTTTTCCATCCTCATCAAAGCAAATTCGTACCGGCCGGTTTCCATAACGATCCGTCACATCCACTTCAAAAATCCCGTTTTCAGTTTGTTTGGCAAAAACTTTTACTTTAATTTCTGCCTTTTCAGATTCTTCAAAAACCCGTATTGCACGTGCATAATCGTAGGGATCTTTGTCCTTCAATAAAATACTTTTATTTGCTTTTGAAGGAAAATCAACCACTTCTACCGGCGACCACTTAGGTGCATAAATATTCCAATCGGTAACTGCCCCACCCGTTTCCAGATTGTTAAAATCATCATTTACAATCCCTTCAACTTTGTAGCGAATAGGAAGTGGAACCCGGCTTACCCACATATCCTCTTTGTTCATGCTGTAGGTTAACCACATATCATTCCCCGGAGGATTTCCATTTCCTTCAACAATACCGCGCGTGTAACAAGGGCCAAAATCTTTCCAACGCCCAACAAATCTACGCGGAGGAACTTCGCCCTGCACCAATACCATATCGTCGAAAACAATTCCATCGTCGCTGGTAATTGTAATTAGCGGATAACGGTATTCATCCAGTTCAATGGGATTATAACTAATTGCATAACGACCATCTTCGGTGGCTTGTCCCCACATTTTACCACCCGCCATAATTAGTGTTGACGATTTTACAGGCTTGCTAAAATGCTCTCCATCTTCGGAAAGTGCACAAAGCGAACGTTTCCACAAACCGGTAACTTTACCATCTTTCCGATGAAAATAACTAAAAGCACTTCCCGCTTCGTTTATGGAATAAAATCCGTCCAAACCATGATCTTCGTCCCACCACTGCATCGTTTTTAGTTTATCGGCTAATAAAGCATCGCAAGCCTCTATAAACCCGGCATCATCCGACTTTTTATAAAATGGATAACTGGTATTTGTTTCGTTCCAATTGGTGTGACTATCGTAACGTATAAAATAAATTGGTCCGTAAGTTCCATCTTTATAAGCTTCACGAACAACGCGACCAATACCACCTTCCAGAAAAGGATCTTCGGCATGACCATAAAAGGCCAGAACCAGTAATCTTCCACTTGGAGCGATATAAAATCCCATTCTCTGATGCATCATATAACCAATTGCACTATCGGCTAATTGTGTTCCCGGTGGAGGATTATATGGCGGAAAAACGACTTCCGGCTTTTTCCAGTTTCTTCCATCAATCGAAGTAGTTATCAATGTTTGACCTTCTGGAATATGTTCATCAACCGGATTGCTTAAATATTGCTGATAAAATGTGCCGTTCCAATAACACAGGTTCGATGCATGATTGTACGTCCAGCCACTGCCTTCTGCCAACTCGGGATGAGTGCGGTTTACACGTAAAGTTTGACGACTTTCTGTTCCTATCGCATAACGCAACCTTCCTTCATGTACATTCGGATCGATAGTTACACCTCCGATATAACGCACTGGTTCGTTTTCTGATCCGGTTTGAGCAAAGCCAAATGAAGCTAAGCAAAGACACCCTACTAATAGGAATACTAATCTATTCTTATTCATCTTAAAATATTTTTACTAATATCTAATAATCAAACTAATATGACTCTCCCTCTTCTCCCTTTCTACGCGTAGAGAGGGACGATTATGTCGAAGACGTTATCAGGTTGAGTAATCCTGATTAAGTTCTTTAAATACAACTTCAATCAACAATTCTGTTGTTGCAAGTCAAAGTTTAAACTTCTCAACCATTTATCAAAATTACACTTCTTTGTTTTAATCCTGAGTTAAAATACCATGTTAGTTTCATAAAATTTCAGAAGTTGAGAACTCCAAAATTCAGTATCTTGTCTTGCTGTATTCGTTAACAATATTGGTAGTAAATTATTAAACGACTTCTATAAAATCTAGCTAAATCATGAAAAAACTATTTATACAACTCTTATACATTTTAATCCTCACAACCAGTATAAAAGCTCAAGATAACGACATCGCCAAACTCAAAAATAACTTTGTTAATCCGCCAACCGATTGCTGGCCACATACCCGCTGGTGGTGGCCGGGAAATCCGGTTTCTAAAGAGGAGATAACCTGGCAGTTGGAACAGATGCGCAGTCATGGAATCCGTGGTGTTGAACAGATTTCTATGGGTGCATACTATGAAAAAGGTAATATTCCATACCTGTCTGATGAATATCTGGAAATGGCTAAACATACTGTTGCTGAAGCAAAACGTCTCGGCATGGAAGTGTCATTCAACTTTGGTGGCCCGGGATGGATAATGGGTGGCGACTGGATCCCGGAAGAAGATAAATCAAAAGATTTGATTCCCACATCTGTTATTGTTGAAGGCCCCTTTCTTTTCAATGCGAAACTTCCGGATGTATTGACCAAAACAAAACGTTCGTGGGAATTGTATGAACCAAATTTATCGGGAGAAGAAACTCTGTTGTGTGTGGTAGCAGGGAAGATTACCGGACTTGAAATAGATAAAAAATCATTAATAGTGATTACTCAATTCACCAATGAAAAAAATCTGAAATGGAATGTGCCCGAAGGCAAATGGAGAATCATGGCCTTTTGGTTAGCAAAAAACGGGCACTCCAATGCGGTCGACCATTTTAATAAAGGCGCAATGGAACGTTTCTGCGAAACACTTGGAAATAAATATAAAAAGCAATTTGGAGAGGAATTTGGAAAAACAGTAGACTCTTTTTTTGGCGACAGTTTTGAATTGCCTAACCTGGCAAGTGGAATTTACTGGAGTACCGGATTACTGGAAGATTTCGAAAAACGTTATGGCTATGATTTAATTCCGTATCTGCCAGCAGTATGGTGGGAGGTGAGCGACATAAGTCCGAAAATTCGTTACGATGTAAATGAATTTTCACACCAAATTGGAATGGAGGCTTTCTTTGAAACGTTTATGGGATGGTGCGAAGAGAACGGAATTAAAGGACGTGTTCAGACTTATGGATTTTCAACCGACAACATTGAGGCTGCCGGCAAAACCCACATTCCTGAAATGGAAATTACTGCCGGGGAGAAAGATGCAATGGAGTGGTTCGACACCCGGATTGGCCCGAAAAAATATGTTGCTTCGGGTGCTCATATTTATGGCAGAAAAGTGGTTTCAACAGAAGCCTATACTTTTTTACATTGGGAAAGGTATCGCGGGACTCTTCAGGAATTAAAAATTGCCAGCGACATGTTTCTAAAAAACGGGGCTACAAAATTCTATAATCATGGTTTTACCTTTTCACCTGAAAGAGAGGTTGCACCATCGCGTTCTACGGGTTGGGCAGCCTATATTCACCCAAACAATGTATGGTGGAAATATTATCCTAAACTGGCAGAATATATTGCACGGAGTTCGTACTTGTTGCGACAAGGTGACTTTGTTGCTGACATAGCCGTTTACTCGCCGCTTGCCAACCAATGGACCTTAGATGCATTAAATGCCAGAAAATGGACACGCGAATTTGATTGGGGAGATTTAGGAAAATTGATAATCAGTAATGGCTACGATTTCGATTTAGTAAACGATGATGCTATACAAAATCTTGCTTCCATTGAAGATGGAAACATCAAAATAAACAAACAAGAATACAAACTGCTTATACTACCAAATATTGAGGCGATGCCGTTAAAATCGCTGGAGTTTGTTGAAGAGTATGTAAAAAATGGAGGAACTGTAATTGCCCTTGAAAGAGTTCCGAATGCTTCTACAGGTTTTATGGCGTATAAGGAAAATGATAAAAAAGTTCAGGAGATTGCTGCCCTACTGTTTGATAGCCCACGAGGCAGAGATGCAAATGCAGAAAAGAAATATGGCGATGGAACAACTTACCAAATTAAACAAGTTTTAGACAGAAGTATTTGGTGGGATAAACGCAGTAGCACACTCGATCCATTTGTCAACACCATTCGTAAACATATAACACCCGATTTTAGTATTGACTTTGCACAAGAAGGAATTCGAAAAAATGAAGGATTAACATACCAGCACCGCCAACTGGGAGATACTGATATTTATTTTGTTACCAACATTCAGAACAAAAAATCCGAAATCCCGGTGACATTCAGAGTAAAAAACAAGAATATTGAAAAATGGAATCCTAATACAGGTGAAGTTTCCGGATTTTATCATTTCAATGAAAATAAAAATGGAATAACCATTCCACTGGAACTTGAACCTTTTGAATCTACTTTCCTGCTATTTAAGCCCGGCACTCCAAAACAATATGTTTCACAAACCGGATTGTATAAAATTAATATTCCCGAAAAAAATAAAATTGAAGCAATTGCAATAAATAACGGAACTTATTTTACCACCATTCAGAACAACAAAAAAGAGGTAATTCAAAGTATTGAAGTAAAAGGAATTCCATCGCCCTATGAAATTTCAGGAGAATGGGAACTTACTTTGGATAGTAAACAATTTCCTAAAACAGTTAAAACACTCACTCAATTAACTTCATGGACAAAAGATGAGTTAACAAAACACTTCAGCGGAACAGGGAAATATAAAATCAATTTCAATTTACCACTGGAATATTTTGAACCCGACCTGGATTTAAATCTTGATTTGGGCAAAGTTGGAAATGTTGCGGAAGTAATTTTAAACGGACAAAACATGGGAACGGTTTGGATGACCGGGCAAAAACCAGACATTACAAAATCGCTTAAAAATGGAGAAAACGAATTAATTGTATTCGTTACCAATACACTTATCAATCAGGTTTCTGCTTATAAAGAACCGGTTCCTGTTCCCCGCGATTTAGTAGCAAGATTTGGGAGTGCACCCACACAAACTCCGGGGCAGCTACCTCGCGAATTTGGTTTTAAGCCACTCCCGGCTTCGGGTTTATTAGGGCCAGTAAAAATTATTCCTCAAAAAAGAATTAATCTGCTTATTGAATAAAAAATATCAAATTAAAAATGAAAAAGAATAAACAATGGATTGGAATCCTGACAGTGGGGCTTGCATTAGCTACCGGACATGCGATTCGTGGACAATTTGGACATGAACAAGGTGCAGCCTGGGCAGGTGCAATGGGTGGCTTGGCACTTGTATTGGTGGCAAACCGTAAAGACTGGTATCAAAAAGCGCTGCTCATTGCATTAGCTCTGGCTGTTGGTTGGGGTGCTGGAGGAATGATAAGTTATGGACAAATAGCCGGAAGCTATTCTCAAAGCGATAATTTCCCGAATGTATTTTATGGACTTTCGATGCTTTTTATAATTGGTGGACTTTACGGATTACTTGGAGGAGGACTTCTGGGATTAACGTTGGATTCCACAAAGGATAAGCCAGTAAAATGGGGGCAGTTTATCGCTGAAATGACAGTCGGAGGATTAATTACCCACTTATTTCTGATAGAACAGATTGGTTTTAGAATGACACCACCACGCGGAGATGCCTGGGCAATTTGTTTGGGTGCCGGTCTTGCAATGATTTGGTATATGGCCAGAAATAATCATCTTTCGCCATTACGAGTTGTATTCTATTCCTCACTGGGAGCGGGTTTTGGGTTTGCTTTTGGTACATTTTTTCATTTGGTTATGAACTGGATTGAAATTCCTTTCAATACATGGAATATGGCAGAATACAGCATTGGGTTCTTTGGTGGAATTGGAATTGCATACGGTGTGTTCAGCTCGAAATGGCCGGCGGTTTCAGTGTCTCCAAAAAAATGGGAGAATATTTCAGCAATGTTGTTTGTAATTGTTTTAATCCCATTAATTATTTTCCGTGAGTCGTTTTCGTATGGTATGTTTTTGGAAAAATATCAATCACTTTCCAACACAGAAAATATTGCTTTTTTAAATACTGTATCAGCACTAATAATCACAACAGTTTTAGTTATTGCCAGTTGTACTATTTTGGCAAAATCGAAATTCTATTTCAACAGGAAACATATACTTCAACTCTTTATCATCTATTCCACTACCTATGCCCTTTTAAGTTACATTGCGACAGGTTTTTATCTGGGGAATTTTATAGAGAATTCAAACCACCATCTTTATCTGGTAAATATTGTAGTAATTGCACTTTTAGTTAGAAAGGGATATCCTGCCTTTTACGAAAACTCAACTGAAA
This sequence comes from Bacteroidota bacterium, assembly GCA_013203755.1. Classification (GTDB taxonomy): domain Bacteria; phylum Bacteroidota; class Bacteroidia; order Bacteroidales; family Prolixibacteraceae; genus Draconibacterium. The sequence continues at coordinate 336 of JABMPI010000669.1, read as the reverse complement.
AAATAGAAACCAATCGTTGGATAACCTTTATTTTTATACTTGTTCTGTTAATTGCAATTATGGCATGGCTTTCAATTGGATTGCACGGTGAAACGGGGCCTTCGTATGATAGATTTCCGATGGGATAAAAATGAACATAAAAACTTCAATTCAACTAAAAATGAATTTACATTCTTTTAAAATAATAGCTGCAATCCTTATAGTTGCAATAAATTTTATTGAGGTGTTTACTTAATTAATATTATATTTGCTTGAAATAATGATAGATATGGATATTTTCAATGGAGAGGAGCTCTTAAAATTCACTGAACGGTTCTCATCGGACGAGGTATGCCT
>JABMPI010000668.1 GCA_013203755.1 Bacteroidota bacterium | reverse complement strand
TCCAAGTCATATTCTAAACTGTCTTCAACGACACTTTCCTCATTGTTACTTTTTACTTTAACTACCCCTTTTTGTGTTGAACAGGCCACAATAAAAAGGATTATCCCCAACCAAAATATTATCTGTTTCATCTGTTTTACAGTTTTAACTCTTACTTGTTTTGATACGAATTTTACAACTAAATTGTTTTTAGAATTTAATTTAAATAGGATTTGAAAACTTCATAAGCAAGTTTTGACTTTTTAGTTTTCTTAACTGCCGATTGAACATCAGTGTCAATCTTTAGTTAGCTTATTTTTTTGATTTAAAGTAGTTCAACTAAGTTCAAATGTGAACTACTTTTATGGCATAGTCTCTGCTTTGTCGAATGGGATTAAATCTTGTCCGTATTCTGCATAAACAACATAGGCTTTTTCACGGTGGTCGATGACTACAACATTTGCAGTAAATGTTTTATTCGATAATTCACCGTAACCATCTGCGAAATCCCATTGTATTAAATCTCCTTGCTTTGCTAACTTCATGGTTCAACCTTTAATTTTCATTTTTTATTGGTTTTTGGTTGATAAAATAGTTTAACTAAAAAAAATAAAGATATTAATAAATGCACGATTTTATTCCGTACAACCATAAAATATTTTGTTTCAAATTGTTTCATTCCTGTGTTAAGGATCTCATTTTTAGCTCAAAAGTGTATCAATGTGAATCACTAATCTTTTTTAAATTAATACTTCAATGTAATCTTAGGCATCCTCCCTTTTCCGGAAACCTTTAGTGTGATTTCACTTTCTGTAACTTCTACAACTATATAGTTTATCTGCTTCACCCATATTTTTTCACCAATAGGTGTATGGGTACAAGCTGCACGGACATACTCGCTGTTCGCTTCAAGAATATTTATTGAAGCATTGAGAATATCTTTGTAAAACTTAGATGTAGCTATACGCTGGTCGGTGGTTCTTTGTTGTCTTGTTTTCATAATTGTATCTTGTTGAACCTTTATTATCTTCCTTAAATTAGGCTGAAATCTTACGTTGTGTCGGCACAAATAGGCCAACATTTCTTTCGTTTCGCTATCTGCTCTAATATTCAGCATTTTACATATATTTGTGAGGTAATGTGAATATACAATAACGTAGAGCAAATCCAGGATATGTAGTTTACACAAAACTAATGACAGAAATGAAACCAACATATGAAGAATTAGAAAATCAAATTCTTAAATTGTCTGAAAATTCTAATATAATAAGCGATGTTAAATATCAGAAAATGATTGGTAACATTGGCGATGTTATTGTTATAATAGACAAAGAAGGCCTCAACAAATATAAAAGTTCAAACATTGAGAAATATTTTGGATGGAAACCTGAAGACCTTATTGGGAAGAGTACTTTTAAAAACGTAAATCCTGAGGATTTAAAAATTGCACAAAAATTCTTAGATTCTCTAATAAGTGAACCTAATGCTGTGAAAGCGACAGAATTGAGGTACAAGTGCAAGGATGGTAGTTATAAATGGATTGAATTTATATGTTGTAATCTCTTACACGATCCTGAAATAAATGGACTTTTAGGAAATTACCATGATATTACCGACCGAAAAAAAGTAGAGCAAGCACTAAAAGAAAGCGAAGCAAATCTCTTTTCACTGATAAACAACCGCGTTGAATCAATATGGTCAATAGACAATAACTATAACTACATAATCTTTAATAACTTCTTTAAAGATGCATATTTTGCAACATTCAGCATTGAGTTACAACAAGGAATGAATTCGCTGAATTTCCTTTCACCCGAGTTGTTAGAATTTTGGAAACCGAAATACGACAAAGTATTAGGGGGTGAGAGACTTGTTTTCGAAATTTCTAATCAGGAGGAGGATGAGCTTCATTTCTATGAAGTTTCTCTTAATCCGATTATTTCGGAAGGTAAGGTTACAGGTGTATCGGGATTAAGTATTGATATTACTGACCGAAAAAAAACTGGACAAGCAATACAGGAAAGCGAGAATCTTTATAAATCACTATTTAAAAACTTAAATAGTCCCTTAAGCTTATACGAAGTCCTTCTGAATGAAAAGGGAGAACCTTTCGATTATAGGTTTCTTGCAGTAAATTCAGCATATGAAAATACTGTTGGTCTCAAAGCTTCTGATTTGATTGGAAAAACACTACTTAACGTATTTCCTGGGACAGAAAGCTCTTGGCTTCAAACAATTAAAGAGGTTTGCATAACAGGTATTACAAATACAGTTGAAAATTACGCTAAAGAAGTGGATCTGCACGTTGAATTAACTGTCTATATACCGCAAAAAGGACAAATGGCTTTCATATGCCCAGATATTACCATAAGAAAAAAAGCGGAATTAAAACTAATTGAAAATCAATTTCAGTTAGAAAAACAAAATGAAGAGCTTCAAAAAGCCAAAGAAAAAGCAGAAGAAAGCGACCGGCTTAAATCTGCTTTCCTTGCCAATATGAGCCATGAGATAAGAACCCCCATGAATGGCATACTTGGTTTCGCAGAATTACTCAAAACACCTAATATTACTGGTACAGAGCAAAAAGAATTTATTAAGATCATTGAAAAAAGTGGAGAACATCTTCAAACAGTTTGTTTACGTTAGTTTTTGAAATAGAAACATTCATTTGCCCTGATTCTATTTTTGAAATATCAACAATATCATTGATAATATTGAGCATACGAACTCCAC
>JABMPI010000667.1 GCA_013203755.1 Bacteroidota bacterium | reverse complement strand
TTTTCCGGCTAACACATTCGAGGTTGAAACCGCACCGCCAATACAAGCTGCCCTACTAGCATGAAGCGACCCAAAACCTTGTGCCCGCCGCAAACCAAAATCGGAAAAAGCAGTCTCGCCCGAAACTAGTTTTATGCGAAATGCCTTTGTGGCAATCAGCGACTCAAAATTTAAAATATTAAGTAATAAACTTTCAATAAGCTGGCACTCAATAATATTTCCTTCAACCCGTAAAATAGGTTCGTTTGGGAAAACAATCTCACCTTCGTTAACACTAAAAATATTGCCCGAAAATTGAAATCCCTTAAGATAATTTAGAAATTCAGTTTTTAATCCCTGCTCTCTTAAAAACTTAATATCGGTTTTGCTGAATGTAAATTTTGAAAGTAACTCCAGAATATTCCGAAGTCCGGCAAAAACTGTAAATCCCCCTTTGAAAGGATTGGTTCGAAAAAAATAGTCGAAAGATACAGGTTCATCTTTTTTTCCATGAAAAAAGTAACCCTGAGCCATAGTTAGCTCATAAAAATCAGTGTAAAGGCCTAAATGGTTTTCGAAAATTGACATCCCTCAATTCCTTGGTTTTTGCTAGCGTTTAAAGATAACCAAGAAAATTGTTAAAAAAAAGAAAAGCCGTTTTCATAAGTCTGAAAACGGCTTTTTATACGTATAGTTTGAATTTTTATTCTTTTTCCATGAAAATAGTCTGTTTCCGATTGGGACCAACCGATGCAATTGAAATTGGAATTTCCATTTCGTCTTCGATAAAACTAATGTAATTATTCAATTCTTCAGGAAATTCGTTTTGGTCTTTAATTCTTGTTAAGTCTGTTTTCCATCCGGGTAGTTCTACATAAACCGGTTTAACATCGTCTGTTAATTCAAATGGGAAATGTTCTATTACTTCTCCATTAATTTCGTATCCGATACAAATTTTAATGGTTTCAAAATCGTCTAATACATCGCCTTTCATCATTATTAATTCGGTAACACCATTTAACATTACTGAGTATTTTAAGGCAACTAAATCGAGCCAGCCACAGCGGCGGGGTCTTCCGGTTGTAGAACCATATTCGTTTCCTGCATCGCGCAATTTTGTTCCAGTTTCGTCGAACAATTCGGTAGGGAAAGGTCCCATTCCAACGCGAGTACAGTAGGCTTTAAAAATTCCGAAAACGCTGCCAATTTTATTTGGGGCAATTCCAAGTCCTGTGCAAGCTCCGGCACAAATTGTATTAGAGCTGGTTACAAATGGGTACGAACCAAAATCAATGTCTAACAAGGTTCCCTGAGCACCTTCCGCAAGAACCGATTTGCCATCTTTTAAAGCTTGGTTAATCATGTGTTCCGTATCAACAATTTTAAAGGACTTAAGCAGTTCAATTGCTTCGAACCACTCTTTTTCACATTCGTTTAGAATTTCTTCATAGTCAAACTTAAAGAATTCTGAAAGCATAACTTTATGGTTGTCGATACGCGAATTGTATTTTACATCGAAATTGTGAAGTAAATCTCCAACACGTAAACCATCGCGACCAATTTTGTCTTTGTAAGTTGGTCCAATTCCTTTTAAAGTTGAACCAATTTTGGTTTTTCCTTTTTTCTCTTCCGAAGCAACATCTAACAATCTGTGAGTTGGTAAAATTAGGTGAGCTTTTTTCGAAACATAAAGATTTTCAGAAATATCAAGCCCGGTTTTCTTTAATTTGTCAATTTCTTTTTTGAAAATTATTGGATCGATAACGACTCCATTACCAATAATATTAATTTTATTTTCTCTGAAAATACCAGATGGGATAGTATGTAAAACGTGTTTAACGTTATTAAATTCTAGCGTGTGTCCAGCATTTGGGCCTCCTTGAAATCGTGCGATTACATTGTAGTTTGGAGTAAGTACATCAACTATTTTACCTTTTCCTTCGTCGCCCCATTGGAGGCCAAGCAATACATCTACTTTCATTAGTGATTTTTTTTATTTACACACGAAACCGCAAAAACTTAACCCAACGGAATAAACTTTCACGGCTTTGAATTTAAGCAGTTAAAAGTACGAATAATTTTTATTTACCCGCATAAAAAAATCCCCTTTTAAAAGAGGATTTTATAATCTATTAAAGTGCAATTGATTAATCTTTGTTATTATACTCGCCATAAATGTAAAGTGTATGATGCGAGAGATTGAAATTGTTTTTTTTGCAGGCATCCTCAATAATTTCACGAATACGCGGGTCGTAAAACTCAACTACTTTTCCATTCGATGTGTCAATCATGTGGTCGTGCTGCATGGTTGCATATGCTTTTTCGAATTGTGCAATGTTTTTGCCAAATTGGTGTTTTACAACCAATTTACAATCCAGCAATAAATCTATGGTGTTATAAAGCGTGGCGCGACTAACCCGATAGTTATTATTCTTCATTGAAATGTATAACGATTCTATGTCAAAGTGACCGTCCCGACAATATATTTCATCGAGTATCGCAAACCTTTCCGGTGTTTTTCTATGCCCGTTTTTTTCCAGATAATCAGTAAACATTTTTCTTACTGTTTCTCTGGTTTTGTGGCTATTCATAATTAAACCAATTTAAAATAAGGTTCAAAAATAGAATTTTTTTTTGATTTTCTTTAGAATGGTTCAAATTAATCGTTAAGATTTTCCTCGCGGGATACGTTCTCGATTCCTTCAACTTTTTTGAGACGTGATATTAGGTTGGTTAAATCCTCTGAATTGTGAATATACAGGAAAAGATCGGCCTCGAAAATCCCTTCGTGTGTATCGAATTTTACAGAGCGCATATTTATGTTGTGTTCCTTGGAAATTATTGTGGTTACTTGATTTACCATTCCTAATTTGTCAAATCCTCCGAGACGTAATCGGGTTAGATAAGATTGTCTTTTGAACTTTGTCCATTCAGCTGCAACTATTCTTTCTCCTCGGTTCGAGAGGTATTTTGCCAATTCATGGCATTCTGTTTTATGAATAATAACATGATCGTCGGTACTCAAATATCCAATAACTTGTTCTCCCGGAATTGGATTACAACATTTGGCAAGTGAAAATGAGATATTATCCTGATCTTCTTTAAGCAGAAATGTTTTTTTCTTATCAATTATCGGATTAGTATTTTTTTCATTAAATTCATTCTCTTTCTTTTTACTGCCAAATGTTATATTCCAGTATTTTACCAGTTTATTTTCCGATTTTTTACCCAGAATATCGTCGATATCTTTTAGTTCAATAAAACCCATGCCAACTTCGGAGTAGAGTTGGTCTTTGTTATTTAGGTTAAAATGACCAATAATTTTTTTTAGGTTGTTTGAAGTTAATAGCGCTTTTGCATTTTTTATAGCATCTTCAACAATAGTTTTTCCTTTTTCTATGTGCATGCTTTTTTCGAGTTTAAAAGCTGCCTTAAGTTTGCCACGTGCTTTTGCTGAAGTTGTAAATTTCAACCACTCTAATTTAGGTGTTTGATTTTCTGAAGTAAGAATTTCTATTTGATCGCCACTGTGTAAAATATGGCTAATGGGAACAAGTCGGAGGTTAATTTTTGCTCCAATACATTTGTTCCCTATATCGGTATGAATTTCGTAGGCAAAATCTATAATAGTTGAGTTTTTCGGCATCGAAATCATATCTCCCTTAGGAGTAAATACATTAATTTCTGTTCCGTATAAATTTAGGGTAAAGTCATCAAGAAATTCAAAGGCGTCGGTGTCAGGA
>JABMPI010000007.1 GCA_013203755.1 Bacteroidota bacterium | reverse complement strand
GTAACCGAAACCAACATTATATTCATTAATCCAATTGCAGCTCCAAACAGCGTAATTAATCCAATAATGGTTGCAACCAAAGTAATGTTCTTAATATTCTCCAAAAGAATATTTACGATGTTATCACTTTTTTCAACATTAAAATCTGTTTCATCCAACGGATCCAAATCCCGCACAACTCTAAAAACAGCTTCTGCCTGCCCAACCGCAGCTTCCATTAATTCCGGCTGATCTACTTTTATTTGAATATCAAAATTCATATTCGGTCTGGAAAAATAATTTCGCGAATTTGTATACGGAATAAAACAAGCCAAATCGCTGTTATTTCCAAATCCACTCCCTTTCTCTTTTAACACGCCAACCACTTTATATTTTCCACTACCAACACTCACTACTTTTTGAAGTGGATTCTCGCCCCCTTTAAAAAGTCGTTTCACCAATTCGCTTCCAAGCAAAACCATACTTCTTCCCGACTCAATATCTACCTCACTAAAACTTCTTCCTTTGTCTATTTCATATCCGGCAGTAAATAAATAACTGTCGTCTATTCCACGCACATTTATATTAGGGTTTGTTTTTTCTGAACCATATTTTAATGTTCCCGTGCCGGTAGCATAAACCGAGATGGCCGTTATCGCAGGAAAATCAAAACGTTCTTTAAATTCTTTTGCCTGATAAAACGAAATATACGAATGGTTTTTAGTGCGGTATCTTTTTGAACCAACCTGCACACGCATTCCCCTGCTGGAAATAGAAAAAGTATTTGCACCCATAAAAGTAAACTCTTTTGTAATGGAGCTTTTTATCGAATCTATTGCAGTTAAAATTCCTACCAACGCAGTTATTCCTACCGCTATAATTAATACAGTAAGAACAGTTCTTAATAAATTGGTTCTTATGGATTGCAACGCAATTCTTACATTTTCAAAAAACAAGGTAGCACTACGCATTTCAAAATTTTATATGGGATTATAAATATAACATAAAAAGAGATTCAATTACCATTAGTTTCAAAAGTTATAATTCAATTACAAAAAGAGAGAAAAAAACCGACTAAAAGTTACTTTTTGCCGAACAGACGACGAATCTGTTCGATATTTTCCCAAACTTATTTTTTTTTAACATTTTTTATAGACTCTCTATTTCAGCAAAAACAGGGCATCGAAAATTCTAAAAATGGCAGTCAAAAACTGTTCTATATCAGAATTTTGGTGAATTTTTATTAAATTATATTAAATGAATGTCAGGTCGATAAAATAGATATTTTCTAAAATTCAAAATTACTAAAGCTTGCATATTGCAAAAATTCCTGTAAAATTTGAACTCAATTGATAGTGAAAGTTATGGTTTATCATTTTCAAATCAGTTCTCAAGAATCCCAAGATTTCCATTTAGAAATTAAGTTGGATGAAAAACATTCGTTTTTCGATTTCCACTCAATTATTCAAAAAAGTCTAGGTTACGAATCTCATCAGTTAGCATCTTTCTTTGTTTCAGATAAACATTGGATAAAACTAAAAGAGATTTCTATGCTTGATTTGGGAATTAGCGGAGCAGCATTTTATATCATGCAGAAAACCAATCTTGCTGACCTGATAAATACAATTAATCAGAAATTAATATACACATTTGATTTTATAAACGACAGATCATTTTTAATAGAACTAACTGGAATTATTATGGAAAGAAGTATTAATGAACCGTTAGTCACTCTAAAACAGGGTGACCCCCCTGTACAAGTTCTTGGAGAAGAAATAGTAGACATGGAATCCATGGTACTTGTAGAAGAAGAAATCTACATGGACTTTGGTGACCTGGACGATTACACGGAGATTTATGGGGAGATGGACGATTTTTAGTCCGAGAACATTAAATTTTGAAAACTCACGACTGTTCAATTAATTTTGAACAGTCTTTTTTTTGTCTTTTATTTGTTCCCTAAAGTAAGTATTCATGCCAAAAACATTAGTAGTATTAACCGGTCCAACCGGAATTGGAAAAACCAGCATTGGTATTGAAATTGCACAATATTATAAAACCGAGATTGTATCATCCGATTCGCGCCAGATTTTTAAGGAACTTTCCATTGGCACTGCGGTTCCCAACAAAAGCGAACTTTCAACTATAAAACATCATTTTATTCACTCACATTCTATTAATAATAATTACAATGCCAGCCGCTACGAAACTGAAGCGTTACAATTATTGGAAACATTATTTGCAAAGCACGATGTAATACTTCTGGTTGGCGGATCTATGCTTTACATAGACGCAATTTGTAAAGGAATTGATGTTATACCCGATGCCGACCTCGAAATCCGTAACTCCCTTAAAAACCAACTGGAAACCGAAGGCTTAGAAAGTTTAAGACTTCTACTTAAAAAACTGGATTCCGAATATTACAAAATTGTTGATTTAAAAAATCCCAAGCGAATTGTACATGCTCTTGAAATTTGCCTGATGACAGGAAAAACTTTTTCTTCTTTCCGAACAAATCCAAATAAAGAACGTCCTTTTTCAATAATAAAAATAGGATTCAATTGCGAGAGAGAAATCCTTCACAAACGAATAAATAAAAGAGTTGATTTAATGGTGCAAGATGGATTGGAAGAGGAAGCCAGGTCTGTTTATGCACAAAAAGAATTAAATGCTCTTAATACGGTTGGTTATCGAGAATGGTTTTCTTTTTTCGACGGAGATATCTCAAAAGAAGAAGCCATTGAATTAATAAAACGCAACTCTCGACGATACGCAAGAAAACAACTCACGTGGTTTAGAAAAGACACAAATATGAGCTGGTTTACTCCCTTGCAAACAAAAGAAATTATTGAATATATCGAAAAGGAAATCAATAAAAATGAAACAGGCGAATAAATTTACAATTCGGGTTTATGGTCTAATTATCAACAAGACTAACGAAATACTTATTACCGATGAATTCCAATTAGGTATAAAAATGATCAAATTTCCGGGAGGAGGATTAGAATTTGGAGAAGGTTTAAT
>JABMPI010000666.1 GCA_013203755.1 Bacteroidota bacterium | reverse complement strand
TTCACCGGCGCGCAGAAGTGCTTTTTTGTCAATGTCGGTGGCAAAAATTACCGGTAGAATGGAGGTTTCTTCTTTTTCAAGTAATTCATTAATAATAATTGCCATTGAATAGGGTTCTTCGCCAAACGAACAACCGGCCGACCAAATCCGGAGGCTATTATCGTTTTCTTTTGCTTTAGCTAAAAAAAGTTCAGGAATAATTATTTTGCTGATGTATTCAAAAGTCAAAGGGTTCCTAAAAAAATTGCTTACATTAATTGTAAGAACATCAATCAGGTTATCTAATTCATCGGGGTGTTGTTCTAAATATTCAAGATAATCGTCAAAATTTTTGCTGCTGGTGCTGTACACTCTTTTTTGAATCCTGCGTTCAAGCATTTGAACCCTGTATCCGGAAAAGTCAAAACCTCTTCGCTCATTTAAAAGGCTCAAAATTTTTCTAAACCTATGAATTTCCATTTTAATTGTTTCAATTTCCCCGATTATTTCCATAGGAAAATATTGAAGATAACATATTTATTTTCAACAATATACTATTAATATATTAAATCTTACTCTTTCGCATAATTTTATATTATGTTAGTGTTTTTTGTGCAAAAAATATTCATGCCATTCTTTTCACGTTCATAAATGCATTGCCCCCTCAATGAAACAGATAAAGAACAGTAGCCAATTTAGTACAAATTTTTTATTTTTTGAATTTTCAAGGGAGTTTTTTGATCTTTTAGTATACCCAACTGATTAAGTAATAACCATTCAATCACATCTTCAAAAAGCGCCCCCTTAGAGGGTTGGGGGTGAGGAATACGACAATAAATTATTTCCATTACTTATTTGACCAATAGCAAAGATAATTTCAAAAAATTCACTGTTCAATCATTATTGAATCAAACACCTTGGAACAAACGTAAGGAAACAAAGCAAGAAATAATTGCTCTTTTAGACATTAGTATTAGCACGTTTAATCGCATTATTTATACTAAAATTGGTGATTCACAAGACATTTCCTATACTAACATGCTAAAATTGGCAAGATTTTTTGCAATGAAACCTGAAGATCTGGTCAACAACATTCTTATGGATGAATTTGAAATTCTTCCAATTCTAAAAACAGCTGTTTCGGTTGACGACAATTTAATTGAATCTAAAAATTTGAATCTAAAACCAGTATTTCCAAATCCGGTTACAAACGATGCGCAAATTCAATTTTTTACGGCTGGAGGAGAAATCTCATTAAAACTATATTCGCTCGACGGCAAAGAATTACGAAAAATTGTACAGGGGAAATTTCCAACAGGAAATCAATTTGTAACTTTTAATAAAAACAGATTAAAAAATGGGCAATATCTATTGGTTCTACAAAATGGAACGGAGCGGATATCACAAAAAATAGCTATTCAATAATTAGTCTTTGCCAGAAAACACCAAATACTGCGTTGCTCTCGTTTTTGAAACAGTCATTTACAAGAAGTAAACTACTTGGTTTCAAAAACTTCGAAAGCCTTGTCTTTGACACTTTCTTATCAAAGACTTAAAAATAGGTACTTTTCTTACAGACACTAATTAGTAGCAAAAGTTAAAAACAGGCATAATAGTTGTATTAGCACTGCAAACTATTTAACCATGAGAAATCTATTCACTTATACAGCATTAATCTCCGTTTTTGTTTTTCTTTTTTCATGCAGCTCTCCTAAATATTTTTACGATCAATCGAGTTTAGAGCGTCAAAAGGAATTAAAAAAAGACCGTTCGGGGAACGTGTTAACCGACATTGGAATAGGTATAATTTCAATATTTTCATCAGCTGCACTGGACGTCGATTTTGGCTGGTATCCGTCTGAACAGGAATTCAAAAAAATAAAGCTAATAAACCCTTGCAGCGATACAATGTACATAAACATGCTAACCGATGTGTATTGGGATAAAGAAGATTATTGCGATTTTATGGATATTCGCATTCCTCCAAAAACAACTTGTAAAGTTTTGGTTCCGGTAAATGCCAATTATAATTTGTATTTTAGCAAAACTCCGGAAGATACTGACGATGAGATGCTGGAAATTTTCACCAGCGACATCAAAAGAATTTCCTTATATCCGGGAATTACTGTTGAAAACGATACAATAAACCTAAATTAATAAAACAAAATGGAAAGAAGATCATTCTTGAAAAAATCGGCCATTGCAGCCGGAGCAGCTTTAACCGCATCTGGTTTAAGTGCTAATCCAATTCCTGGTTCAGAAAAAGATTTTTATGAACTAAAAGTATTTCAATTAAAAGGAGGAGGCGGAAGAAACCAGTTAAAACAATTTTATACCGAAGCAGTAATTCCACTTTTAAATGCAAGAGGTGCTAAAGTTGGAGCATTTAACGAATATAGCCAGGAAGAGCCGCCAAAAATTTATATTCTGCATGCACACAAG
>JABMPI010000665.1 GCA_013203755.1 Bacteroidota bacterium | reverse complement strand
TACAAACGCATCCAGCAAAAAACCTATTATTTGGAGTCGGATGTCCATAAATTTATCAGCCAGGAGTTTGTATATAAAAAGAGAAATTAGGGGCCAGTTTTCCCTTTATTCTACAAAGGATATCAACCAACCTTAATTCTCTGTTCCATTACCGGATTACTATTTAATTGGACCAGTTCTTTTTCACTTTTGTCAGTTTGATTATCATTCAATGAAAGCTGAATTTTTCTTTCTAATGCTGGCAATTCCGATTTGAGCTGTTTTAGTTTGTCTTCCTTTTTCCAAGAGCTATTTACAACTTCCTCCAAAACAGGAAGGTCTTTTGCCGTTTTTTCCGCAACCATTTTATGATTATCAATCAGCGATGGTATCCGTTCCAGGGCTTTTAAGAAATTAATGGCTGCCAAATTTGGGTCTTTGGCAATATGACCATTGTTGTAGGTGTATCTGATTTTACTTTCCCCTTCAATAAAGAAACGGTTCTCTTTAAAATCAAACCCATCTTTCATACTGGCTTCTGTTTTTACAAGGATGTTAAAACCATAAAGCGTTCCTGTTTTTTTGTATTCTTCGTTGGTTCTGGCTTGTTCATTAATCTCGTTTAATTTTAGCCCGATTGCTTTCGGGTTAGAGCCATTTACTCCATCGATTTGAATTAGATTTAGGATATTTCCGGAATCGTCTTTTTGTACATGGCTCGTCAAAGAATCCCAGTCATTTTGCATTCGCGATACCATTTTATTATTCCCTTCAATACTTTGTTGAATATCTTCCAACCTGAAACGAGCCGAAGATTTACTTCGGTTAAATGCCTGTCGCTCACTTTCCAATACTGTAATTTGTTTTTCCAGTTTAGCTTTTTCCAATAAATCGGTATTGCCGGAAAGGATTGCCACATATTCAGAAAAATTCATGCCTGATTTTTCATCTAAGCTTCCTTCGTCGATAGTTCTTTTCCCCAGGTTATTGGTTTTTAACTGTCCGATAAAAAGCTGCTTGTTATGCAACAAATTAAACTTATAGGAATCGAGGCTTTTTTCAACTGCATAGATAATTACATCTACTTTATTATCTGCGCAGAATTTGGCAATTTCATTGCCCTTGCGGATTGCCCTGCCTTCCCGTTGTTCCAAATCAGAAGGCCGCCATGGGGAATCCAAATGATGAAGTGCAACAGCTCTTTTTTGCGCATTCACACCCGTTCCCAACATATCGGTTGAACCAAACAAAACCCGAATCCGCCCTTCATTCATTGCAGCAATCATAGATTTTCTTGACTGTTCTGTTTTTGCCTCCTGTATAAACCTTATTTCGTGCGCTGGAATATTATGGTCTTCAACCAACTTCCGTTTTATTTCACTGTATGGAGTCCATTTACCCGGTTTGTAAGTTCCCAAGTCAGAAAATACAAATTGTGTCCCATTGTACTCATTGTACTTTTTATAGTATTCGGATATTTGGGAAGCACAATGTGAGGCCTTATTATCAATATGGTCTTCGTAATGTGGGCTTATCATCCGCATATCCAGGGACATTTTTCGGGCATAGTTTGTTGCAATCAACATCTTGGCTTTTTCTTCCTGCTCCGAAAGAGGTGCCCTTCCCAATAAGGTTGCATCCCCATTTTTGGCAAAGGCAACCAGTTTTTGAATAAATTCTTCTTGCTGTGGTGTTGGAGGGATATTGTAAAGAATTTCATTCTTTTCCGGACGGTCAATCCCAATGTCTTTTGCCGTTCTGAAATCGGTAATTTCATTATAAAAGGCAGCCAGTTCAGGAACTTTAATAAAGTATCGAAACCGTTCCTTTTGAACAATCTCATTGGTTACCGAAAATTCATAATCGGTCGTTTTTTTTGCATAAACTGCTGCCCAGGCATCAAAAGTTTTTATTTGTTGACGCTCCATTTCTTTTGGCCGCAAATATTTAAACAACAGAAATAACTCTGTTAGCGAATTGGAAATTGTTGTTCCTGACAAAAAGGTTGCGCCCAAATCTTTTCCTGTTCTTTCCTGAATGGTCCGGATGGCAAAAAGCATGTTTAATGCCCGTTGGCTTCCCTGTGGATTACCCATTCCTGCAACCCTGTCGTGACGGGTATTGAACATCAGGTTTTTAAAACGATGGCTTTCATCTATAAAAAGATGGTCAATCCCCAACATTTTAAAATCTACAACATCGTCTTTTCTATTCTCGATATCATAAGTAATGGTTTTTAGTTTTACTTCTAAGTTTTGTTGTCTTTTTATCAGCCCTTTTAACATTCCTCGCGAAACTTCCCCTCCCTGTTGACGGACAACATTGAGATTTTCTTCAACACTATCCAGTTCAGCTTGTAAAATCCTTTTTTGTACCTCTGGTGACTGTGGTATCATCCCAAATTGTTCATGTGTAAGAATTACCGCATCCCATGAATTATTTTTAATGTCATGGAAAATCTTCATCCGCTTTGATGGTGTAAAATCCTGTTTGCCCGGGTAAAGCACTTTTGCATAAGGATAGGCTGTTCTGAAAGTCTGGGCAATTTCATGGATATTTGCTTTCAACCCGACAATCATAGGCTTGTTTGCAAGTTTCAGGCGTTTCATTTCATAAGCTCCGCAACACATTATCAAAGTTTTTCCTGAACCAACTTCGTGGTCACAAATACCTCCGCCGTTTTGTTTCAACATCCAAACCGCATCTTTCTGGCTTGAATACAGGTTGGGTATCCCCAGCGCTTTTAAATCAAGTCCGGGTAAGGTTTGGTGTGAACCATCATATTTTGGGCGCACATAACAATTGTATGTTGAATTGTAAAGATTAGTCAGTCGGTCTTTAAATTCTGGCGTTTGCTCTCTTAGCCAGTCAGAAAATCCATTCCTGATTTCATCAATTTTACTGTTTGCAAGCTGTATGGCTTCGGCGTCCCTTACTTTTACCTCTTTATCGCCAACAGTTACATTCTTTGTGATATTGGGTGTGGTATTCACCAGGGCATGTTTCATCAAAGCCACTCCATCAAACAAACGGCTTTGCGATTTTATGGCATATTTTTCATAAATATTGGCATTTGTAAATTGTGCTTTTACTGAAAACTCATCAACCGATGGCGAAAAATGAATATTTGTTCCTGTTTTGAATACTTCGGGATGCCCCGTACTTCGGATTGTCCCTTCATTCACATTAGTAAAGGGGAGAGGTTTTACCCCCTCCCCTCTCATGGATAACCTATTCGAGCATAAGGTCAACAAGTGAGCATGAGGTGCTACCAGCCACGTTTAGACAAACGCCAATCTCCTGAGCGTTTTTGGCTGTGGTTGTAATGGCAACTTGGACTCCACCAGCAGCCGTTGAAGCCACGCTAATGCCACGCCCCACAATCAGTGTGCCATCAGTTAGCGCAGCACAAGGGCCACTTCTCTGAATCCATCCCCAAGTGCTTGCGGGGATAACACAAGGAGCTATCCCTGCTATCGCACCGATTGTCAC
>JABMPI010000664.1 GCA_013203755.1 Bacteroidota bacterium | reverse complement strand
CAACAACAACAACAACAACAACAACAACAACAACTCTCTATCATTTATGTCTACAGGAAATAACTAACATATTAATCCTTACGCAAATAAGCTAAATAACATATTTTTTAATATTGGTAATTGTTGTACATTTAAGAGCTGTTCCATAAATCTACTTCTATGAAAATCATCAAACTAACCAAAACTATCGGAATTATCTTCCTGTTTTTATTTTCTTCCTTTTCTGCAAGTTCACAACATTTAAAAAGTCAACAATCATCAAATGCATCTGAAGTATTATTTTTTGATGATTTTGAAGAAACAATTAGCAACGATGCAACTTTCGCAAATTGGACCACCGAAAATCTGGAAGGCTGGCATTATTGGCACATTATTCCCTGGGGAGGAGCTGGAGGAGGCCAGTGCTTGCGTTTCGAAAACACCGACATTAATCAAAATGACTGGATAATAACAAATGCGATAAATTGCTCCGAAGCAGAAAACCTCAAAATAAGTTTTAATCATTTCTTTCATGGCGAAAAAATTCCTCCAAAATTATATTACACCTCCCAATACAATGGAGATGCAAGTCAATCCGCCTGGACTGAAATCAGTTATTCTTTGGGAGAAAATACAGACGAATGGTACTTAGCCGAAGATATTATTATTGAAAACCCCGGCGAAACTATCTATTTTGGATTTCATTATGAGTCTACTCCCGAAACAGCGATTTATTTTCTATTGGATAATTTCTGGGTAAAAAACTATAAACAAATTACATATGAGCTGACCGGCTCTTCCGAACATTTCAACTATTACACCCAATTCCAGGATCATTCAGATTTCCATCTGGAAATAAAAAATGATCTCGAAGCTCAATACAACAAATTTACTTCGCTCTGGGACCGTCCCGGAAAAGAAAAAATATTTAGTGAAAATGAAAAAATAAAAGTCTATTATTCTGAAAAAGAAAACATTGAATTCATTACCACAGAAACTCCATCATGGAAAAATGGATTCCACAATACCAACAAACTTGAAATCTTTCTTTCTCCTTTACAAACCACTGCTCAGGAAAATTATTATACAAATCTGACGAATCTTGCTATAAATGAATTTTCACAATTGGCAATCGAAAAAAAATTAACAAGGGACCAAAACAATAATTTTCCGCCCTACTTTATGGAAGGATTTGGATTATATGAATCGGGATTTAGACCCTGCAGAGATTCTATTGTGAAATATTTGAATGAGACTGATTCAAATATTGATTTTTTACTTGATACTACCGGGATTTGTAATACACTAAAAAGAGATGTTATAATAAGCTCGATAGAAGGGCAGCTGCTTTCCGGAGACAGTTATTTGAGAGTCGGCCCTATGTATTCCTCGTATTTTCAGGAACGATTACCAAAGTATTGGAAATATTTTTATGCCGAACCGGAAAATCAGAGAATAAAATTAATAATCTCTACGAACCGCTTTGATTTTTATGGCGCAATTTCTGATTCAAGTCACTTCTCCGAAATAGTTAACTATTTCGAAAATGCATATTCATTCTATATCTCCAAATACAATTTCGAACCAAAACATCGGTTTAACGTGGTTATTGTCCCAACTGAAACAATTGGAATGCAACTATTGAATTATGATGATTATTTTAATGGAGGAGTCGGTTGTGGTGGAGATTTGGTGATTCAACTTTCTCCGAACTATAATTTCAATCAACAAGATTACGATAAATATTATGCAGGATTAAGTGCTCATGAATTCTTTCATATTTACTACAACCATTTCATGTGGCAAATTCCAAGTGGTTTTTGGGCAGAAGGAAGTGCTGATTTCAGTGCACGTCATTTTTTAGGTAATGATATTCGGCGAGAGCGATTTTGGATGATAGAATGGACTTTTAACGAATATGCACAAAAACACAACATAGAATTGAATCTTGAACACATTAGCAAAAATCCAAATTTGGAGCTGGATATTTATTATTTAGGAGATATGTTCTTTGAATATTTATATCAATTTCATGGGGGTTATGAGAAAATCATTGAATTCTTTAATCAACAAATGGACTTTTCTGTGTTTGAATCAACGTATGAAGAAATCGACAAAGGATATATAAATTACTTAAAGTCGTTGGTGGGAATCAATACTGCTAGCGATGAAATTGATGACAATGACTTGAATTTTTGGTTTTCAAATAAGCAGATATTTATTCAAAATTCTTCTCAATCCAACCGTTTCAAAATTAATGTATTCGCAGTTACCGGGCAAAAATTGTTTCAAAAAGAAATTTCAATAACAAGCAATGAAACGCAGAATTTTTCAATCCCGAACCTGGAAGCTTTTCAATTCTATATTGTGCGAATAAAATCGAAACATGAAACAATAATAAAGAAGTTGATTAATTCGGCTTACTAAAAAAAGGATGTCATCTCTCAAAAAAAGATGACATCCTTTTTGCCTGTAGGGAATTCCGATGCGCAAAATTTCGGCGGACTGAAATCCGCCGCACCCTACTCTACAATCTCCATCTCATCCAACAAATAACCCGCACCGGCAAATTTGTCGATTAAAAATAGTGCGTAACGGATATCCAGTGAAATATTGCGGCAAACGTCAGGGTCGAACATAATATCGCTCATTGTACCTTCCCAGCAACGATCGAAATTAACTCCTATTAATTCACCATTTCCATTTACTACCGGGCTACCCGAATTTCCACCCGTTGTATGATTCGATGCCGTAAAACAAACCGGAACGTCACCGTCAACCGTATAATTCCCAAAGTCTTTGTTATTATACAATTCCTTTAACCTATCCGGTACATCGTAATCATAAATATCAGGATTATCTTTTTCCATAATTCCCGAAAGCGTTGTGTAATGTTTGTATATTACTCCATCTTTAGGTTTGTATCCTTCTACTTTTCCGTAGGCTACACGAAGAGTTAAATTGGCATCGGGATAAAAAGCCTGCCCCTTTTTCATCTCCATTAAACCAGCCATGTAAATTTTCATATTTTCCGTTATTTCAGCTTTTACAGCATTCAATTTTGGAGAAATATCCATTTCACTTTTCATGTAAATTTTATTATACATTGCTACAATCGGGTCTTTGCGTAATTTAAGCAATTGCTTTTCCGAACCATTTTCAAGTAAGTTTTCCAATTTATTGAAATCTGTTAAAATAGACTTACGATATACTTTTTTAACCAATTGAATTTTATCTGTCTTACTAATTAATTGCACAAAATCTGCTGGCAAAAAACTGTTATTCACATTCCTCGCCAGCATTGGCAGCAATTCGGCAAAAAGCGTTTCATCGGTAGGTTGATTAAAATCTTTAATAAAACCCGACAAACTTTTAAGCATTAATTTTCGCAGGGATTCTCCCCTATCGTTTTGGTTACTTTCCAGACTATTTACAATTGAATTCGCCTGCGCAGCAAGTTTAAAAATCTCTACTCCCTTATAAACAATTTCAGAATAATAGTCTGAAGCACGAACATATTCCTCATACCACTGATATTGGGAATCAAAGTTTTCAAACACCTCTTTATATTTATTTTCCCATGTCCCATTTTTCTGTGCCCACTCTTTGAACTCAGCTTCGAAAGCCAGCTTTTTATTTACTGCATCTAATCGGTTCAGCCCTTTAATTTCACCTTGCCATTTCTTCCACGAATTACTTATTCCTGCATATTTTGCTGCATATTGAATACGAACTTTGGGATTAGCCTTTATATCGGCACCAATAATTTCTAATTTTTTGTTACGAATTTTAATACGATCCGGATCGCGTTGATTCATTGTAATATCTACCTCTTGCGATGGCCAATATTGCATGGTACCTCCGGGGTTTCCGAAAACCATTGTAAAATCACCGGGTTGCACACCTTTCATCGAGATTGGGAAAAACTTTTTTGGTTTGAATGGGACATTGTCAGTTGAGTATTCAGCAGGTTCGTTGTTTTTATCAGCGTAAACCCGAAACAGTGAAAAATCGCCTGTATGTCGGGGCCACATCCAATTATCGGTATCGCCACCAAATTTTCCAATGGCAGACGGTGGAGCTCCTACCAGACGTACATCTGTATAAATTTTATACACGTACAGAAAGTACTGGTTTCCGTAAAACAAGGGTTTTATCTGAGCACGAAATTTTCCTTCCTTTCCAGCATCTTTTTCAATATTCGCCGAATTCTCTTCTATTTTCTTCTGCGTTTCTTCTTGCGAAAGCCTTTCGGTATCTTTTAAAACACCTTCAGTTACATCTTCCATGTATTCCAAAAAACTTACAGTTAGCTTTTTATTTGGAAGCTCTTCATCTTTATTCATCGCCCAAAAACCATTTGTCAGATAATCGTTTTCAACGGTACTGTGTGTCTGTATTTGCCGGTATCCACAATGGTGGTTTGTAATAAGTAATCCTTCGTTGGAAATTAATTCACCGGTACATCCGCCGCCAAAAATTACAACGGCATCTTTCATACTGGCATTGTTTACATCGTAAATATCTTGTGCCGTAAGTTTAAAACCCATTTCCTGCATTTCTGCCAGGTTGTATTTTTCCAGCAAAAGCGGAATCCACATTCCCTCTTTTGCAATCAGCTGACCGATTGAAAATAAAAGCACTAAAATAAAAGAGCCAATCTTTATCATAATTGTATTTTTAGTCTTTCTTTGTAATAACGATATTATTATTCAGGCAAAAGAGATAAATAATCGTCGATAATAAAATGATATTTGACCAATAATTGAATAAAAAAATAGTCCGAAGTCAGAAGACCGGAGACAGAAGAATGAACTTTCTTCTGACTTTCGTCTTTGGTATTCTGACCTCACAACCATTATATATTACTATTTTTGCTTAAAAGAACCTATAAAAATCAATCTAAACTAAAATATTTACATGCCTTTTTTTAAATCAATTCTTTCACTACTGTTTGTCCTAATCGTTTTCTTATGTAAAAGCCAGGTAGATATAAGTGAAATAAACCTGAATAAAGTACCTCAGAAAAAGGTGCGCGAATATTTAATTGAACAACAACACAACCAAATTGTATCGTTAACAGATATTAAACCTTCTGTATATACCGATTCAAAAACAGAAGGATTCAAAACTCAATCAAAAGAATATTTTTTGAAGGATAGCCTTTCAAAAGTTTGGCAGCATTATTTAGTAACCAATCCCGGAGATTCATGGAACGGAAATAAAGTATCTTTTGGAATGTTATATTCAAAAAAAGAGGACCGAATTGTCTATCGCGACGATAATGTTTCGCATCTGGATACCGGACAGGTGGTTTATTTAAATCTAAAATTATTGAAAGGTATAATGAATTTGGCTACTGTTTTTGAATTCATCAATATCGACAGAAAAAAGCGAATGATAGAGTTTAGTTATATTGATGGGAATATTACGGAAGGAAAACAGCGTTTACAATTTACCGAAGATACTAAAGGCCACACTCATATTTGGCACACCAGCTTATACAAAAGTAATTCTGCATTTCGCGATCGGTTTCTATATCCATTTTTCCACGAAAAGCTATCCAATGAATTCCATCGAAACATGAAAAAGTTATTTTATAAAAATCAAAACAACTAATTCAAAAAAAGTATCAGTTAATTTACCCAACTATTTACACTGTATAAAAACAGCACCATTTGAATCGTTTCCAATATCGCCATGAACACTGGTTTTTATAGTAAATGCCGCGCCTGTTTTATAATCGTTTATTTCGAATGAATAGATATTATTTTTTGTCTACCAACTCCCAACGAACCAAATAACAATCCGGTCCATTGTGAATCATCGAAATTCCCCAGGTTAATTCGTTTTTTCCTTTCTCACCAGTCAAATCAGGTAGAAATGCTCCGGGCGCATTGGGGCGTTTTTTTCGTTCTATGGCAACCTCAATCGCGTTCGAATTAAAATCCAATCCATCTGTGGCATATTCAAAAGTACTACTGATTGAGGCCAAACACGCCACACCTATATTTTGCTTCCACAAAAACACTTCGTGACTTTTTGATACAATTGGGTTCTTTTCATATTTTACAAATGGTCCTTCAGGATTATCTGCAAAAGCAACGCCCATTTCAGTGTGAGTCGGCCCCTGAGTTCCATCAGAATATTTTCTGCCTTTAAAATAGAGCCAGAATTTTTTATCCTTTTTTAGTAAAACCGCATCATCAACGCGGTAACTGTCAAATTGGTTATGATCTTGACTTACCGAAACGATCGGTTTTGCAGAACACCTTATAAAAGGACCTTCCGGGTTATCTGATTTTGCCACCCCAATTGCGGTATAATCGCTTGTTGAATTGTTTTCAAAATCGCCATTTGTATTTCCGGGAGTTGGTTGTACAGCAGTATAATACAAATAATACACTCCTTTTTCTTCCATAATATTTGGGGTAAAAGTGGCCTGATTATCCCATTGTCCTTTTTCCCCCAAACCTAAAACTTCACCAAGTTCGTTCCAAGTTCGCCCTTCATCTTCAGAAACTGCTGCCCAAATTGTTCCCCAATAACCGGCACTTTGTCCAAATACTTTGGTATAATAAACGTAATATCTGTTTTCCACTTTTATTACATCACTATTATCGCGGCGGGTAACTCCTTTTTCAAAACCGATGCCTTTTATCTTTTCGATTTGAAATTCTTTGGATTGAAAATAGGATTCTACCTCATTCAATTTTTTCTGATTTTGTGCAAAACCGCCAAAAAATAAAAGAACACTGAAAATAATTAAGATTCCTTTTTTACTCATAATTTTAAATCCTTCTATTTCTTTTTGGCGAAATCTTTATCTTCAAATTTATCGGCATAATTAATACCTAATTTATCCCAACGTTTTAGTATTGAATTCAAATTAGAACGAAAAACAGGATAATCCTTTCTTTCTTTTGCAGTCCACCCAACCTCGGCATAAGCAGCAATTCGTGGAAAAACTTTATTGTCCATATCTTTTACTTCGGGAATCCATTCGCCCCACATCTGACAACCGCTACCCAAAACTTTAGCGTGGTATTTCACATCCAAACCTTCAGGAATTGGCTCAAAACTATATGCTTTTTCTATTGAAATATTATTGTAACTATAATCAAGATAAGAATTTACATGGTGCGAATTTACAATATCGTATCCGTTTGTAACGGCTTCAGTTACCAAATCGATGTTGCCTTTCCAAAAATGAATAATGGCACTTTTTGCCAAAGTTTCTTTTACTTCAACATCTTCCGCTTTTTGCCATTCATGAACGTTTCCTCCCATAATCTCATTCCATCCCATCATACGATGGTCATTGGCATCAATAAAATTTGAAACTTTGTTGGTAAAGTAAATCTGCAAATCTGCCGGCGATTTCAAATCTTTTTCTTTCATAAAAGCTTGCACTTCTTTTGAGTCTTTCCAAGCTTCAAATTTCACTTCATCGCCTCCAATGTGTATTATTTTAGAAGGGAACAGTTCCATTACTTCAGTAAGAACCTCATGAATAAATTCATAAGTGGTTGCTTTGGTAACATCATAAGAATCGGGTAATTTCCCAAAAATAACGGGCACCTCTTTTAACTCGCCAATTGTTCCCAACCAGGGATATGCAGCAATAGCCGCAGAAGCATGTCCGGGCATTTCTATCTCGGGTATTATGGTTATTTGTCTTACCTCGGCATATTCAATTATCTCTTTAATTTCATCCTGTGTATAAAATCCACCGTGTGGTTTACCTGATCGTTTCTCGCTGTTCCACCCTCCTATCTGGCTATCATTTCTTTGTGATCCAATTTCGGTTAATTTTGGATATTTTTTAATTTCAATTCGCCAACCCTGATCATCGGTTAAATGCCAGTGGAACACGTTCATTTTTAGCATTGCCATTTGATCCATCAACTTTTTAACCGGCTCCATGCCTTTAAAATAACGTGATTCATCTAACATAAACGAACGCCAGGCAAATCGTGGTTTATCTATAATCGAAACAAAAGGAACAGATAATTCGCCATTATTTTTTTCCAGGTCAACCGGAAGCATTTGAAGTAACGTTTGAATCCCATAAAAAATGCCGGTTTGTGATGAACCGAAAATTTGAATAGACTTCTCTCCCACTTCTAATTTATAACCTTCTTTTCCCAGTGATTTTTCCAGTTTCTGATCTATTTGAAAAATTATTCCTTCGAAACCTTTACTTTCAATTTTAATATTTTTTGCAAATGCTGGTTTTAGCATCCTTTGCAAATATGCTGCATTGCTTTGATTCTCTGAATCGCTAACCAATACTGTATTTTTAGAAATCAAGAATTCTCCATCACCTTTTTTTACCGACAAAGGTTGGGGAATAATATTTACTGTTTGAGATACTGCTGTTATCGAAATAAAAAGGGCAAGCAATGAAATAAGTTTATACATGAAATTAGAATTGTTAGTTTTTAATAAATTTAAAAACAAATATAATTGTTTTAAATTTATTTCGCAACATTTATAGTTATACCGTTAATCAATAAATAACCTAAAATTGTTCTATACTCAAAGCAGATAGCTTTTCAGGATTAGTTATAAATCTTTAAAAACTCAAGCATTGAAATTAAAAAAGATGCAAAATGAAGAGAATTAAAGTTTGTCTCTTTTAAAATTCCTCCTGAAATTATTTGGAGTAATTCCCACCCATTTAGAAAAAGTGGATGAAAAATGTTGCGATGAGTAAAAACCACATTCAAGCGCAATATTTGTTAAACTGATATTCGTTTTAGTGAGAATTTCCTTTGCCTTTTCAAGTCGAAGAAAAATCAAATAATTTGCAGGAGTATAACCCGTATATTCTTTTACCAGTTTGGTTAAAGTTGTTATTCCAACATTGTTTGTGGCAGCTATTTCACGAAGAGTCCATTTTTTAGAAATATCACTTTTTAGCACCGATTCAAAGGTCAAAAACCACTGTCTGTCTTTCGAAATTTTATTTTCCCGGTTCTGAATTTGCCGAACAATACAAATCAATAGCTCTTCAACCAGATTACAAATCCGCTGATAATAGCCAAAATCTTTCTGCATTAACTCCTTATGCAATTCAACAAAAAGCGTCTTTAACACTTGAGCTTTTACAAGTGTGTGATTTGTATTTTCAGAAAGCACATTGCAGATTAACCGGTTTTCCGGCTGTTTCAACCTCGACCAATCCCCTAAATTAAATTCTCCATTCTCAGAAAAAAGACCAGGTTTAATTACAAGCCAGTAAATTTCGCCTAAATCAACAACTTCTTTCGGACTACCATGTTTTTGCCAGGGACAAGTAACAAATCCATCGCCCGGAAAAAGCAGATAACTTTTATCGCCAACCACCCATTCGTATCGTCCTTTGGTAACATAGCAAATTTCAATCCCCTCATTATAGTGCAGACTCAAAGGCTTTTGTCGGATATCTTTATATATCTCAAACCCAAAATCATTAATAAAATCAAACTCTTCTAATATTCCCGAGTCGGATGCTTCGCAATCTGTATTTGAATAGAAAAAATGCATTTTTATAAAATCTTTCAGTGCAAAGTAATGGTATCTTTTTATTTTGCAAAAAGTTTTCTTTGTTAAAGTGATTTAATTTGATTTTAAAGAACATGCAAAAGCTTACGACTGAAATAGTTTCATTCAAAAAAATATTTGAAAAAGAACTGCACGAAAACATTTTATCATTCTGGATGAAATATGGAATTGAAAAGAACGGACTGGGATTCTATGGGGCAGTTGATTTAAAGGGAAACCCTATTTCGGGGGCAGCAAAAACATCGGTGTTAAACGCCCGCATTTTGTGGACATTTGCCGAAGCAGCCAAAAATTTCGAAAACGAGAAATATGGAGAAGTAGCTGACAAAGCCTTTAAAGTAGTAACCAATAATTTTGCAGACAAAGCATTTGGCGGTTATTACATGACAATTAACGCCGAAAATCAACCGCTTGACACGATAAAACACACTTACGCACAAGCATTTGTATTGTATTCGCTGAGTAAATATTACGAACTAAGACCAACTCCAAAACTCCTCAAGGAATTAAAAGAGTATTTCAATTTTCTGGAAGAGAAAACAAAGGATACTGAATTCCCTGGATATACGGAAGCATTTACCCGCAAATGGCAACCCTATTCAGAAAACCGGATGGCCGACAACAACGAGCCACGTTCCATGAACACGCACTTGCACATTATGGAAGCGTACGCGGCCTATTATAAAGTTTCGCAAGATAATTTTGCAGGAAAACGGTTAAAGGAATTGCTTCTGCTTTTTATGAATAAAATAATTCGCCCATCCGGTCATTTAGGAATTTTCTTTGATAAAAATTTCAATGAAACCGAATCGTCCAAAGCCATTTGTTCGTTTGGTCACGACATTGAAGCGTCGTGGTTATTGTGGGAAGCAGCTGAGATTCTAAATGATAAAGAAATTCTCGAAAGAATGAAACCTCTTTCGATAAAAATGCTGGATGCGGTTGCCCGTGTTGGGGTAGATAAAGACGGTGGAATATTTTTAGAATCGACACGATTTGGCAGCCATGTGCGCACCAATAAACATTGGTGGCCACAGGCAGAAACACTGGTTAGTTTTATGAATGGAATGGAAGTTACTTCGGACAAAAAATATTGGGACAAAGTTAAACTCACCTGGAATTTTATCGACAACTGTTTAATCGACCACAAAAATGGAGAGTGGTTCACAAAAGTTAATCGTTTGGGAATTCCCTATTTAGTTGAACCGAAAGACGATCCTTCCCCGTATTATCGTAATGACTGGAAAATTGATCCGTGGAAAGCACCCTATCATAACAGTAGGGCAATGATGGAATTGATAAAAAGAATTGACCGTATGGAAAGTAAGCAGTCGCAGTCGCAGTAATCAGTTTTTCTGTAAATAGTATTTAGTTATTTTAATGCTTTGCAAAATTATAAAAGCAATAACAAGATGAAGAACTTTAAACCTAAATATATACCATAATGAAACTAAAACTTCTAATACTAATCTCTTTACTGTTTTTTGTAGGAATTACGGGAAATGCACAGGACGATAATCTGAAACAACTTTTTGATTTAGCCGGTAATTCAAAAAACTGGTTCGAAGGTTTTCAAAAGAATATTGGAGGCAATGAATTTTCCTATCATAGTTTTCGAAGCGATGTAACAGAATCGTTGATTACGCGCTGCCAGGATGGAAAAATGGCAATTGAATGGGAAACAGAAACTGTTCCTGAAAATTGGGAACAGAATGAAGCTGGTTTTATGTGGATTGCAGCCATCGATCTTACCCCCGACAAGTATATTTTTGATGTTTATATTAATAATCAAAAACGATTTGAAATAACGACTTCAACCAAAAAGAAATGGGAACTGAAAAGTAATGACGGTGGAAAGCTTTCCTATTTCACCGTGGAAACCGATCATTCTGAAGATGCACATGGTTACATGTCGCTTGTTGCACCCCAAAGCTGGATAAATAAAGGTTCTGCACAAAAAATAAAAATTGTTGGCCGCGCACAAAACGAAAATACCTGGATTATAGTTTACCAGGCTACAGACGCCCTTTCCTTTTTACAAAACTCTATCGAACACGATGTTTGGATGGAAATGGTTTTGAAAGAAAATGGAAATCAAATGGATGCTCACATCAAAGCACCAGCCCATTTAGCGGGTAAAAAACTTAATTATTCCTCTGGAAATACAAAAAACACTATTCAATTAACTAAAAATAATGATTTCGCCACTGCTGAATTTTCTCTTCCGGTTTCAGCTAAAAATGAATCATTCTTTTTGAATGATCCTAAAGGTGAAGTTTTTGTTGTGAAGTCGTTGGGTGAGAATTTTAAATCGACAAAATTATTGGCCAAATCTGTTTTACTAAATGAAAGTATAACCACTGGAAAAAAAGTGGTTTTAACCGCTCAACGAAATTACAAACCCAAAACGGTAAGTAGTTTGCTCGAATTATCAAAATCGAATTTGAGCAAAGGGAAAATCTATTTAATGAACTCTAGTCATCAGGATATTGCCTGGATGGACTCTCCTGAAAAATGTATAGTTGAACGCGATACTATGTTATTTTCGCCTTTGTTTGAATTGGCGCAAAAAGATAAAAGTTATCGTTTTGACGTGGAAGATGCCTTAATGATAAAAGAATTTATTGAACGCCACCCCGATAAAAAAGAATTGGTAAAAGAGATGTTGACAGACGGACGAATTTCCTGTGGATCAACATACAGTCAACCCTACGAGGAGATGTATTCTGGCGAAGCACTGGCCCGCCAGTTTTATTTTGGGGCAAAATGGTTAAAAGATGAATTTGGGTACGACGCCAATGTTTATTGGAATGAAGATGTTCCTGGAAGGACTTTACAAATGATGCAAATAATGCGCAAAGCCGGTACAAAATATATGATGATGAGTCGTCACGAGCGTGGATTGTATAATTGGTACAGTCCCGATGGTTCGTACGTAACTACATTTACTCCCGGGCATTACGGAAATGCGTTTACCCCGATGCAAAAGAATTTTCACGAAGCTGCTCAGTTTCTTGCCACCAGTTCGCTCGACTGGGCAAAATATTATACTTCAGAAAGTACTTCGCCTGTTATTCCACTATTGTCAGATCAGGATATGAGCCCTGCAAAAGATTACAGTAAAATGATTCAACAATGGGAAGATATTGACGAACTTCAAAACGTTAAAGGTGAATATATACCGGCTAAATTGCCGGAATTTAAAATTGCATCTACTCCGGAATTCTTCGATGCTTTAATGGATGAAAATCCAAAACTTACGAAAATTAAAGGAGAACGTCCAGCGGTTTGGTTATACATCCACGGTCCATCGCATCAGAAAGCGTTGAAAGCCAGTCGCGAAGGAGATATTTTACTTACACAAGCAGAAAAATTTGCGTCGGCCAATTCACTGGTGGATGGTACGTTTATTAATTACCCGGAGGCGCAACTTAAAAATGCCTGGGAAGCAAAAATATATCCCGACCATGGTTGGGGAGGCAAACAGGGCGAAATTACCGATGCACTTTTCCATAGCAAATATGAATTTGCAAAATCTGAAGCCATTAAAATTATAGATAAAACCTTGAATGAATTAGCTTCGAAAATAAAAACTGACAAAAAAAAAGGAAGACCCATCGTAATTTTCAATAGCCTAAACTGGAAGCGAAACGATCCTGTTTCCATCGAAATAAACTTTGAGCATGCAAAGGTTTTTAACGTTGAATTAGCGGATGAATATGGTACAAAAACTGCTATTCAGTTAAGTGATGTAGAAAATCATTCCGACGGTTCCATTAAAAAAGCCACAATGCATTTTATTGCTGAGGAAATCCCTTCCATCGGTTTTAAAACTTACTAT
>JABMPI010000663.1 GCA_013203755.1 Bacteroidota bacterium | reverse complement strand
GTGTAGTACAAAGTATGTTTTGAATTCAATTTTAAACTTTATACCTGAAACTTGAGTCCGCTCTGAAAAGCAAAAAAAATTTCCCTTTTAAACATTTCGAACATGATGCTCCAACAACTTTAGTATTTTGAAGTGATTTTTTTTACATCTAAAATTTGTATCTATGTGAATTCAAATTCAACAAAATTAGAATCACAATTGCGCGATATTTCAACATTAAATCCGTGGAATAGCAAAAATGATGAAGACCTATTCCAACTAGTTTTCAAAATAAAACGATCTGCACCATATTTTTCTACTTTTGTGTTGACCTAAAAATGGTTAATTGTTTAAATCATAAACAAATGAAAATACTCTTAAACTGCCTGCCACCAACCGATATAAATACTCCCTCTATCTCCCTTTCCATTCTTGAAAAATTCATGGTTAACAATGGGGTTGAAACAGAAGTAAAATATTGGAATTTTTTATTGTCGGTAATGTCTGAATATACAGATAGCGAAGAGACAGAAATTAGAATTCTACCTTTTCTTTCCATTCTTAACGATTGGGCTAATAATACAAAAGGTAACAATCGAATTATTTCGTTGCTTCAGCAACTGGATACTTCTTATAAAGCCACCGACCCCGATTATTATTCCGATTTTTTACAAACTAAAAAAGAGGAAATATTCGAAATTATTCGCCGTGAAATTAAAGAAATTGATTTTGGCGAGGTTTTACTTTTTGGTATTAGTGCGAAGTACAATCAGTGGATTCCGGGGATGATATTAGCCAGGGAGATAAAAAATATTGCTCCCGATGTAAAAATTATTGTAGGTGGTTTTGGTAGCAAAGACGTGGCGCAAGAGGCCATGAAACTTTGTAGCGATTTTGATTTTGGAACCTGGGGAGAAGGTGAATATCCATTGCTTGAATTGACAGGACAAATAAAGAAAGAAACTCCTGATTTCAGTATTGTTCCTCGTTTGATGTATCGGGAAGCTGAGACGATTAAACAGTCGTCGACGAATAAAAGTAAGTATTTGGATTTTGATAATTATATTTTTCCTGACTACGATGATTTTGTAAACAACCACCCGGATTGTGAAGAAAATGATCGGATAAGCCTTCCCATAAACACCATCCGTTCCTGCCATTGGAGAAAATGCAAATTTTGCGATTTTAATCAGGGTTATAAATTAAGAGCCAGAAGTCCCGAGTGTGTTGTAAACGAAATTGAGCAACTAACCAACAAATATGGGTTTACAACCTTTAGTTTTGTGGATAGCGACACCTTTGGCAACTTAGCACATTTCGAAAAATTGTTAGACTTAATTATCGCGTTGAAATACGAAACCGAAGAGGATTTTCTGTTTTGGGCGGAGATAATACCCAATATCCTATTCAATGCCCGATTGATGGAAAAAATGGCCATAGCCGGATTTAAAAATATTTTTATTGGTTACGATGCACTTACCGATTCACTGCTAAAGAAGATGAACAAAAGCAATACTTTTTCCGACAATCTGTTTTTTGTTAAATATTCGTTGACGAACGGAATTTCGCCTTTGGTAAATGTAATTAAACACGTGCCGGGCGAAACAGAAGAGGACGTGCAGGAAAGCATAAACAACCTCCACTTTTTACGATTTTTTTATAACAACAGTATTGTTTCATTTTCGCATACTTATGTAAGTTTGGTTCTGTCGTCCATGTCAAAATACCATTCGTTAATGTCTGTTGATGAAAGAAAAAAATACGACAAAGATGATTTCACCTACTTGCTGCCCGATTATTTCTCCAATAGTGAAGAGCGCTTTCACCTGTTCAGATATGAAAAAAATGCACCAGCCAATGTTAAAGAATGGAACAAGCTAATTAAAATAGAGGAGTATTATAAAACCAATTCGTTTCGTTATACAATTCAGGAGAACAATGGCGTCTATTATTATACAGAGTATTGCAATGATGAAGAAATAGAAAATACGGTATTTGGAGAACCGGAATATGCGTCTGTTCTGAAAGCAGCTGAGCAAAAGGTGATTACTTTTATTGAATTGTATTCAGACCTAATAAAAGTATATCCTGGAATAACAGAAGAGAGGTTAAAAGAGATACTTACAAATCTGAAAAACACTTATTTGATTTATTGTAATGCGGAGTTTTCAAATATTATTTCTGTTATTGAATTGAAGAATTAGTAGGTAACTCACCCTGATAATGTCTTCGACATTATCGTCCCTCTCTACGCGTAGAGAGGGAGAGGAAAGTAAAACCTCAGCAACAATTTATCCCCTGAGGGAAAACCATATTATCTTATTTATATCCTAGCCACCAATTATCTCTAAAACCAATTCTTTTGTAAGTGGCCTGCCATTGGCTTTTAATTTTATATCTACAAACGAAAATCGAAAATCACAACCCGATTTCCAGTTACTACAGCCGTAAGCAGTTTTTCCTTTAATGAGCGTACCAACACCACATTTCGGGCAGGGTGGCATACTGCTTTCTTTTTTGGGAAGTACAACGGTCTTATTTTCAAATTCTATTTCAAACAATGGAGTTAGTTTTAATATGCCCTCCACTTTTTTATCATTCGCAACGAATCCCTTTATCATAGTAGTCGCCTTCTTTTCAATAAGCCTTTGAACTTGTTTGTCGGTTAATTTTTTATCCATAAATACAAAAGGAACTCTAAAATCACATCCCTCTTTCCATTGGTTACAACCATAGGCATTTTTACCTTTTAGGACTTTCCCTTTTGAACATTTTGGGCATTCTGTCCCAACAGCTCCAGACTTAATCGGTACAGTTTTAACCGGTGCTTTTTTAGTTATCGGTTCATCTGTAGCAAGTTTTGGTTTACCCCTTTCCATACGAACTTCATAAACCAGGGCATGCACCATCTTCTTCATATTAAAGATAAATTGTTTGGCACTAAATTCCCCCTGCTCTATCTCTTTTAATTGTTTCTCCCATTGCCCGGTTAGTTCAGCAGATTTGAGCAATTCGTTTTGAATGGTGCCAATCAGTTGAATTCCCATCGTTGTTGGAATCACCTGCTTTTTTCTTCGTACAGTGTATTTCCGTCTGAACAGTGTTTCAATTATATTGGCACGGGTAGATGGTCTTCCAATGCCGTTGGCTTTCATCAAATCCCGGAGTTCATCATCTTCCACCTGTTTCCCTGCTGTTTCCATGGCACGAAGCAAAGATGCTTCTGTGTAATTGTTGGGCGGCTTGGTTGTTTTTTCTATAAAACTGGGTTTGTGCGATCCATGTTCTCCTTTTTCAAAAGTGGGAAGAAAGCGTTCATCATCCTCTGCTTTGTTCTCTTCTCCGTCACTGCCCTTTTTCTCCTTAGCAAAAAGAATACGCCAACCCTCTTCCAGTATCTCTTTTCCGGTGGCTACAAACTTTACCGTTTCTACTTCGGCGTTAACCTGCGTTTTGGCTACTTTACAATCGGGATAAAAAACAGCTATAAATCTTCTAACAATAATATCATATACTTTTTGCTCCTCGGCGTTTAAAAGTTTCTGCTCTCCTGTAGGAATAATTGCATGGTGATCGGTAACCTTTTTGTCGTTGAAAACTTTTGCCGATTTTCGAATAGCTCTCCGCAAAACAGGTTCGGTAAATGCGGCATAGTTGGAAAGTCCCTTTAAAATATTTGGGATTTTCGGATACATGTCGTTGGGCAAAAAAGTAGTATCCACCCGCGGGTACGAAACCACTTTCATCTCGTATAAGCGCTGCACCAGTTTTAATGTATCCTCTGCGGTGAATCCAAATTTGTTATTACAATACACCTGAACACTGGTAAGGTCAAATAATTTTGGTGCATATTCCTTTCCTTCTTTCTTATCAATGGCAGTAATTAACAAATCTTTTCCGGTAACCTGATTGAGTAGCTTTTCGCCATCTTCTTTTGTAAAAAACCGACCTTCCGTATTATTAAAAACAGTTTCGCGGTATAAAGTCTGCAATTCCCAATACGGTTTGGGTTGAAATTTTTCTATCTCGTGATGACGGTTTACGAGCATAGCCAAGGTAGGCGTTTGTACCCTTCCAACGGACAATACTTGTTTGAAACCACCATACTTCAATGTATAAAGCCGGGTGGCATTCATTCCTAATAACCAATCGCCAATGGCTCGGGAACTGCCGGCATAATATAGGTTATCGAATTCCGACGCAGATTTAAGATTGCCAAAACCTGCTCTAATGGCTTCGGTAGTTAACGACGAGATCCATAGCCGTTGTACCGGCCCTTTATACTCAGCTTGTTTTATTACCCATCGCTGAATCAATTCGCCCTCCTGCCCTGCATCACCGCAATTAATAACCAGAGATGCTTTATCAAACAGGTTTTTAATAACATTAAACTGTTTTTTCACCCCGCTATTATCACTCATTACCTTGGTTTCAAAGCGCTCGGGAAGCATGGGCAGTGTATTTAAATCCCACCGTTTCCATTCCGGTTTATAATCCTCGGGGGGTAAAAGCGTACAAAAATGTCCAAATGTCCAGGTAACCTGATAACCATTCCCCTCAAAATATCCATCCTTACGTGTGTTGGCACCAATTACCTGCGCAATTTCTTTAGCTACACTGGGTTTCTCTGCAATACAAACTTTCATTTTTTAAGAGTTAGAATCAAGATGCAAGTATCAAGACAGGAAATGCTTAAAAATCTTTCTATGTATTGAAAATTGTATGCTTGTTCCTTTGGGGGGCAAGATAATAAACAAGAAATTTGTATGGATAAAAAAAATCAAAAAGATATCAAGAGAAGTAGAGTACCCAATTGAAGTTTGTCTTACTTCTATTTTTAACTTCCTGCCAATAAAGAAAATTCTTAAAGTATTCCACCAACTTTATTTCGGCAAAGAAGCCGCTTATCGAATTTTCTTTATTTCACCCCTCTGTCTATCAGGACATCTCTCCATCAGCGGTAGAATATATGGAATCCCGAGGCAGAGCCTTGAGGAATTCTTTAGATTAAAAATTTCTTCTTTCTCATTTTATTTCAGTAAATTTAATTCTTGCGAGTTTAACTTGCAGTCCGATCAAATATAGCATGTTCAAAACATAGCTGGCAAAGAGTTTTAGATTTAACAATTGATTGAATTATTATGTACAAATTATTTCCGCATGTTCTCTTAATCTCACTCCTTACCTTTGGCTTATCCTATTTTCTGACAAGTGGTTCTTTTGGCTACCTGGAACAAATGTTAAGTCATAAAAAGTATGAACTACAACCAGCCGATACGCTCAAATATTGTCCATGTGTTCAATTTGAAATCCCCAATTATCATGCATACAGGGTATCAAACGCACCGACCATCGATGGGCGGCTTGATGAACTTGAATGGCAGCTTGCTTCGCAATCACCCAATTTCAGAGATCTGATTTCAGGGGCTGAGACGATCCATGATACCCGTGCCGCAGTACTATGGGATGATGAATATCTTTATGTGGCTTACTGGATAGAGGAGCCGAATCTGCAGGCCAGTATTACAGAACGAGATGGATTGATATATCAGAATAATGATGTGGAATTTTTCATTGCCGGACAGGATGCATATTACGAATTTGAAATTAATGCTTATGGCACTATTTACGAAGTATTTTTTATTTGGGAAGAAGCATATAAAAAAGGAGGCTATGATACTATACCTGGCTTGGGAAACGTCGAACCCGAGAGAAGAGTATTTAATGGCGTGGATTATAACCCTCATCCCAGAGGGCCAAGAATAGGATTCTGGAACTGGGACCTCAAAGGATTACAGAGTGCAGTTTTTACCGATGGAACTATCAATAATAACAAAGATCGGGATCGGGGATGGACCGTAGAACTTGCTTTGCCATGGTCAAGTATTTCAATTTTAACAAAAGGAGATAATCGAAGTATTCCACCTCAGCCCAAAGATATTTGGAGAATGGATTTCTCAAGATTTAACCAATATAAAGAAGCTGAACCTGCAAAGGATTCAGGAGGTTGGGCATGGAGCCCACATGGCGTGTGGGATTCGCATGTACCGGAATGCTTTACTTTTGTTCATTTTTTCAAAGAAGATGTGAGTAGTTTAAAAAAATAGTAGTGGAATATTTACCTCCTGATTTGTGGCATTGCGTTTGCTTTTCAAGACACTCTTTCGAATTATGATTAAGCTTATTTTCCGATACAAAACTTACTAAAAATATTCGCGAATAAATCATCAGTTGTGATTTCACCGGTTTAGGATGTTTTCCCCGGAGAATTTGCAGTCTTTCCTTTGCAGTTAGAGAAGCAAAACCGATCTCTTTTTTTACCTTTTGCTTAAGTTCTATTCAAAGCGTTGTATTACCAAAATTTCGGATTTCAAGGTCTTCAACCATAAGGTTTCCGAGTTCCAATGCGTTTAAAGTCGCAAGCTGCAATTGTGTAAAGGCTCGAAGATTAAGAATAGATATCCCTTTTCTTGAACGTCTGTTATAGATAGAAATAATTAAATTGGCTTTCGTTCAACCGGGGCTCAATGCCGGGTTCCCCATTTTCGGGACAGGCAGTGCCGATCGCATAAAGCTCTGGTTATTACTATCTGTATTTTAACTTTTGAATTCTTTCATGGTTTGACGCGCAATTTTTTTCACTAAGAATGGTAAGTATTTGTACGCAAAAATGGCTTTTTTTGCATCATTCCCGACAATCACGTTTCCTTTGTTTTTTAAAATTCCACTCACTATAATTTCTGCTGCTTTTTCAGGTTTCACTTTCAGTTTTTTATTGAAACTTTTGGCGTATTCAGGCTGTTCTTTGGCTTTTAATGCATTTATAGTAACACCAGTTTACATCTCCTGATGTTGTCAAAGCTCTTCTTAAGCAAAATAAACAGACTTATTAATCAAAATAAAAAGGGAAAAGGATTCCCAGATGTAAGCTTAAAACAGTTATGTTTAATCCAAAAATTAACAACCCAAAACAGTTTTTAGACAGACTGCCGTTAGATGCAATGGCGTTGGAATATTTAGAGAAGAATTTGCTAAATATAATAATGTTTTATCAACGGATGTTGTCTCCTGATGGACTAATGAATCAGAAGAAAGATTATCAAAAAAAGTGATGGATAACGTGTATGACTTTATTAAAAGTTACGACAGGTAACAATTAGCTTACAATCAACGGTTGCGCTTCCACTACTTTTGAGATCTCAATTTCACCCGCAACAGATAATCATCAGCGGTCATGTACAATACTGAGTAATCGTGGTTAAAGGTACAGTTTGCAGTAGCCTCGCCTGTAAAAATAGTTCCGAGGTGTTCACCTTCGGGAGTAAAAATTAACACGCCACCCGGGCCGGTAGCAAAAATCCAACCTTTGGGATGTACTTTCATCCCGTCGGGTAATCCTTTTAAGGTTTTTGTTTTATCGGTTACGTCATAAAAAACCTTGCCGTTTTCTATAAGACCGGTATTTGTCACATCATAAACCATCCAAATTGCTTTTTCCGGGTCGGAGTTGGCAACGTATAATTTACTTTCGTCCGGAGAAAATGCAATTCCGTTGGGGCGTGAAAGCTCCTTTGTGAGTAGGGTAACTTCTCCATTTTTATTCAATTTATAAACTCCTTGAGAATCTATTTCTTTTGTAGGATCTTCCATATTTAATTCTAATCCGTATGGAGGATCAGTAAAATACAAATTTCCATTTTTGCTGTAAACCGCATCGTTGGGGCTGTTTAGCTTTTTGCCTTTATAGCTGTCGGAAAGTGTTTCAAATTCAGCTTTTGGATTTTTAATACTCGAAGTCATTTTAGCAATTCTTCTGTCGCCATGCTGGCAGAGAATTAAATCGCCTTCAGGACTTAATAACAATCCGTTTGAACCAACTTCGCCACCTCTTGGTTTTTTGTTGGTATAACCCGAAGGTTTCATATAAAGTTTTACTCCACTTTTTTCTGTCCATTCAAAAATTGAATTTGGAGGAATATCGGAAAAAATAAGTTTGTTTTCCTTTTCCAGCCAAAGCGGTCCTTCTGTCCATTCAAAACCTTCGGCAAGAATTTCGATTTTCGCATTTTCCGGGATTATTTCATAAATACGTGGATTATCGACAATAATTTTACTGCCAGGTTTAATTTTTTGCGAAAAGCATTCAGCAACTATAAAAAGGGAGACAATTACCAATAGAGAAGTTTTCATTTTGAATGAATTTAAAATTTACCCTAAATTACATAATGCAATTGGCAAAAAAAAGCCGCTGCAAAACAAATAGAGTAGTTTTTATTCTTTTTTTGGTGAAGTCCATGGCAGTAATTCAAGTTGCTTGATAGTTAGTTCAAAAATTTTTCCATTCGGTTTTTTGTAAGGAATTTAGTTCGTATTTATTTTCTCTATATTGGTAATATGTTGTAACACCTTAATTTTGTTTCCCCAAAAAGAAAACAATAATTCAGACACTTTCTGAATAAGATTTCCTGCAACACATTCACCCAAAAAGAGTTGCGTTTTTGTAGAATATTAGATAGATTTAATGCCATAATTACTTTTTACCAATTAAACATCAAAATAAGCGATAAAACCTTTGTCTTTTTAAGTTTATCTTCTTTGAAAAATTATTCCGTATCCCTGCTATGCAAGAATTTTTACAATTTGCTAAACGTTAAAAATACTTTGATTTTATATCACTCATTTTGAAATTCAATTGGTATTATTGTAAAGTTCTAACCCAAATATATTTTAATTATGTCATTCACCCTAAGCTTTCAAGCGTTCCACAGTTTACCTGTGCATCTGTTTTTATCCATCGTGCACCTAAAATCTAAATACTTTTGCTTGTGTTAAATGCCAGATAAATTCTGCCCCTCGGGGCACATTGTAAACCTTTAAATTTTTAATGATGAATAAAATTAAAACCAATCAGTACCGGATGTTTCTGACCACTCAGGAGACCTTAGACACCAACTCTCCTTTGTGGAACATGATTCCGATATTGTTAAATGTTAAAAACAACCTGGACGAATTAATCCAGCGTATTGCTGATGTAAACGAAAAAACCGTTTCGAACAGCAAGTCGGTTACTGCCAGCAAAGAAATTGCATTGAATGGAATGATCGGGAAAGCGGTTTCGCTCTCGGGGATTTTGCAGGCTTATGCCGCTTTTACCGATAATGTACAGTTGGCGGGTAAGGTAAAACTTACAAAGTCGGATATAGTCCAGGCCCGCGAAACCGATGTGGAGGCTTTGGTGGCCCCGGTTATTAATGAAGCCCGCAAAGAGTTGGCAAATATTACCGATTTTGGCGCCAGCGAAGCCATGGTGGTTGAACTGGAAACCTCGCTCGACGATTTTAAAACGCACATTGGCCAGCCACGAACCATACGCATCCAGGCTTTTGCTGCCATTACTCTTTTAGACGAACTTTTTGACGCAGCCAATGCGGTGGTAAAAAACAAGCTGGATAAACTTATGATCCAGTTTAAATATTCACAAACCGAATTCTACAGCGAGTACGAACGTGCCCGCACAATTGTAGATTAAGGGTGTTAAACAAACAAGGCATTTAACGCAACAATCGCGGGGTGGAAAATTTTCTACTCCGCGATTTTCGCATTTAACACAGCAGGTAGTAAATTTATGATCAAGAGGAGTGTACAGCAGTCGGCAGCCAGCGAATTTAACTCCGCTAGTAGTAAATTTAACTACGGGTATTGTAAACACAACTCCACGACCGCCATATTTACCACCGCGATAGCCATATTGACAGTCGCGATGAGTAAATTTAACTCCGAAGTGAGTGTACACGACTCCGCGACCAGTAAATTGAACTCCGAAGCTAATGCATAAATCATTTGCTCAGGTAGTTACGATGTTTTATAATGTACAAGGTAAAAATTGAGAGAAAGTGTGATGCATGTAATCTACGACAGCTAATCCGGCAAACATTTTTATACCTCACAAATCTACGGCACAACATTATATAGCGCTGTATGGGTTACAAATAAAGGTTTTTATGAATTTTGCTCCTGCTTATTATAGTTCGTTGAATAGCAATTGATAACTTTCAAAAACATATTCTTGCTAATCTTTTGAATTCCTGCTATATTCGGGGAGACGTTTTGAAGTTCGAAAAACCAAAACATAAACCTGTTAAACAATACACAGTGAAAAATAAAAAACACATCATAAAAGGTGTTGAAAAGATCCGTATATTGGGAATAACGACACCTTTTTTCCTCTATATAGCAAAATAACAGGAACAAAGGTGTCGTTAGCACAACGTTATCGAAACATTCCCCTCATCAATAGAAAGAAAAATGAGGGTGAACGTTTGATAACAAAGTGTCAATTTAATAGCTATTCTGTTTTTCATAGTATTGGGACTGTGGTATAGTTTTAAATTTTTAAAGAAGCCCTCGCTTTTCGTTTTTGCAAAACGAGTTGATAATTGAATAAACGACATGAAAAATAATAAATTAATTTGGGCAACATTTATTCCTGTATCACAAGGAATGTTGCATGAAAAACAGGCAAAGTCATTCAAAATATTAAAAGAAACTAAAAATGATTTTCTTTCAAAATATGCAGTTCCATCATATTTGTGTGAATTTGAATTACTTGAATGGAGTGAATTAGATAATTGTAATTTCATTGAAAAAATAATTTATAAATTGAACACACCGAAATGGATATTAAAATTTATATACACAATAATTATGATGATTATTGGAGCTTGGATAGGGAGCTTATTTTGTAATTAGAAAAAATAAAACAAGAACTGCAGCAGACAAAATCGCTGCAATAATCCATTCCAATAAATCCTTTACATTGTCATCCATGATTAAAAATTTAAAAATAAGAACCTACCCTAAAAATTTAAAACAGAGAAACGGAAGTTCTTCGTAGATAGCGCAGGGCAAGATTAATACGCTACTAATCAGACACAAACGTCAGACTGTCTAAAAACCTAACAGCATTTTGTTAAAAACTCAATCACATATCAACAT
>JABMPI010000662.1 GCA_013203755.1 Bacteroidota bacterium | reverse complement strand
ACAATGTGGAAAATCACATGAAGATGTTACAGAAAAATCAAGACCGGATTAAAAAATATTTTAATCATAAAGATATTAAATATGCAGCGTAAAAATATCTCATTTAATTCCCGTCGGGTTAATAAGCATCATGTTTAATCAAACAAGTGCTTTGGGTTCAACGGGGAATTTCTTTTATGCTGAAAAATACGGTAAAACAGGATTGACTATTTATGGTTCTGCCAATAATCAGGTTGTATTTGACCCGGATAGTGATGGCTTCTCCAACATGCCAAAATCACAGACCTTTAATTTTAACCCAAAAATTTATTTCTATTTGAACCCGAATACCGAAATTCTTTTTGGTTTAAGCTCAACTTTCGATAATAGAATAGGCGGTGATATGGAAGTTATAAAAGGAAATATAAGCAGTGAACATATTTTTTCAGAAAAAAATAAATCAGAACGGTATGCAACACAATTCAAATTCCAAAATTCCAACAGCGAGCGAACGATAATCGCAAAAAATAGTGTTAGTTACTTTAACAGGGATCTGAACATTCCTGATTATCAATTTAAGGGAAATCAAATCTCCGGTTTTTCCGAGTTGCTTTATAATCTTCATAAAAAAGAAACCATTGATTGGCAATTTGGAGTTAACCATTATTTCGAGAGGTTTACTGAAGATAACCCGGAACCTAACTACAATACAGATTATACGCATAATACAACTGGTGGATTTATACAAAACACATCAGATTTTGGTTCTAATGTTACATTTGAAGGTGGCTTAAGAACAGATTATAATTCTGACTACGGTACTTTTATGCTTCTAAGGATTGCGTTTCTTTATAAAGCAAATAAAAAGCTTACATCACGAATTGGTGGCGCAATGGGCTATAAACTGCCAACGATTTTCACAGAAGATGGAGAAAAAGTCTATTACCGTGATATTGTCCCTATTTCACCAGAACAAATGAATCCTGAAACATCGATTGGAGGAAATTTTGACATTAATTATAAAACGGTTTTGTTTGAAAAAATGACATTCTCGATTAACCAGATGTTTTATATCACCCAACTTAAAAATGCCCTTGTTTTAAGAGACAACAGTGAACAAAACAACTTTTTTTATGAAAATGCAGATGGTAATATTTTAAGCTCCGGTTTTGAAACCAATATTAAACTGACTTATGCCGACTTTAAATTTTATTTCAACTATGCTTTTATTAATACCGAATTGAAGTATGACAACATAAATAATCAGAATCCACTCACTCCAAAAAATAATGCCGGTTTTGTGCTGATGTACGAAACGGAAGAAAAATGGTCAGTAGGTTATGAGTTATATTATACCGGTACTCAGTTTGATGAATTGTATGAAAAAAAACCTGATTATTGGATGATGGGATTTATGGTGATGAGACATTTTGAAAAATTTGCTGTATTTGCAAATTTCGAGAATTTCACCAATGTCATCCAAACAAATTATGAACCTTTGGTTTTACCGCCAACTAATAATCCCACTTTCCCAGATATTTGGGCTCCCTCTGACGGTTTTGTATTTAATGCTGGAATAAAAATAAACATATTTTAAATGACAGTCTCATGCTAAAATCAGAATACCACATATCGAAAATGGATTGTCCATCAGAAGAAACCCTAATACGAATGAAGTTAGATGGACTTCCAGCAATTAAAAAGCTTGTCTTTGATATTGAAAACAGAAATTTAGCTGTATATCATTCAGCAGAAAATCAAAAGATAACAAGTCAATTAGAGGAACTTAATTTAGGGGCAAAACTTTTAAATATTTCAACAATAAAAGAGAGTGAAGTTGTAAAAGAAAGTTCAAGTGTTCAATCGAAATTACTTTGGTCGGTATTGATTATCAATTTTGTCTTCTTTGTAATAGAAATTACAACGGGATTATTTTCCAAATCAATGGGGCTTGTTGCAGATTCTTTAGATATGCTCGCCGATTCATTTGTTTATGGATTAAGCCTATGGGCTGTTGGTTCAACAGAAATCCGGAAGAAAAAAGTTGCTCGTTGGAGTGGATACTTCCAAATATCTCTTGCCTTATTGGGAATAATTGAAGTTATCAGACGATTTCTTGGTTCAGAAGCCATGCCGGATTACCGAATAATGATTGGTGTTTCAATATTAGCTCTTATTGCAAATGCAATCTGCTTATTTCTACTTCAAAAGTCAAAAAGTAATGAAGCCCACATGAAAGCCAGTATGATTTTTACATCCAACGATGTCATTATCAATGGTGGTGTAATCTTAGCAGGTATTTTAGTGTTGCTTACACAATCAAAATACCCTGACCTAATTGTTGGTTCAATCGTATTTTTAATTGTGGTTCAAGGAGCATTAAGGATTTTAAAATTGGGGAAATAAATTTGAAAATAATAACAATAATAACCTGTCTAAGTTGTGGAAATAAAGAGGAAGAATTAATGCCTAAAAATTCGTGCCAGTTTTTTTATGAATGCAAGAAATGCCATTCAATGATTATACCAAAAGAAGGAGATTGTTGTGTTTATTGTTTTTATGGTTCTGTTAAGTGCCCTTCTGTTCAGCAGGATAATAATTGTTGTTAAACTATTTGATATACTTATTGCTTTTGTTTATATAATTTCATGCACTCAAGCTAAATCCCTGCAAAAATATTAATCGCTTTTCGGAATGGTCAAGGGTATATAAACTCACTTGATTGTTTTACAATAGTGGTTTCGCCCTTGCCCTAATCCGCAAAGCTCAATGTCGGTT
>JABMPI010000661.1 GCA_013203755.1 Bacteroidota bacterium | reverse complement strand
TTTG
Organism: Bacteroidota bacterium; assembly: GCA_013203755.1. GTDB lineage: Bacteria > Bacteroidota > Bacteroidia > Bacteroidales > Prolixibacteraceae > Draconibacterium. The sequence continues at coordinate 2,389 of JABMPI010000661.1, read as the reverse complement.
TAGTTGGTATTCGTGATTTCGCTTTGCTCAATTCCCGAAAAAGCTATCTGCATTGAGTATAGCTAGCAACAGGATGAGGGAATAGAAAGTTCAATGATTTACAAAAACCGTTTCGTATTCTATTTTTCTTCTTCAACAACAATAAACACATCTTCATCTGGTTTCGACATGTAATATTGTTCGCGGGCGAATTTCTCAAGCTCTTCAATTCCAGATTTCAAATCTTCCAGTTTTTGTTTGTCCGATTCTATTCGCTCATTGTAATACACCTTTTGTTGCGTAAGTTCTTGCAAGCGTTGTTTATTCTTCTGGTGCGCAACAATGCTGTTTTCGTCGAAAAAGATTATCCAGGCCAAAAACAATACAATTGCCACTAAATATTTATAGCTCAATACTTTTGAGAATCCGCCTTTTATATCTTTTTTTTCGATTGCCATAATTACAAAACAAAAGTAGAATTAAATTGACGCAAAAGAAAGGGGCTGAATAAATTCAACCCCTCATTTATAAACAATTTCGAGTTTATTATTCTTTATCAGCCTGAAAACTAGGATAGGTATAGTTTACAGGAGGTACAAATGTTTCTTTAATTGTACGAATTGCTGTCCAACGCAGGAAGTTGAAAATAGAACCCGCTTTGTCGTCGGTACCCGAACCACGTGCACCACCAAATGGTTGTTGCCCAACAACAGCTCCGGTTGGTTTATCGTTAATGTAGAAGTTCCCCGCTGCATTATCTAAACGTTTGGTAATTTTTTCGATATTGTAACGGTTTTGCGATAATACAGCTCCGGTTAGAGCGTAAATAGAAGTGTTATCCAATATTTCTAAAGTTTCATCCAGCTTCTCATCTTCGTAAACAAAAACGGTTAATACCGGACCAAACAACTCTTCAACCATTGTAGTATAATCCGGGGTTTTTGCCACAATAACTGTTGGTTCAATAAAATAACCAACAGATTTGTCACAGTTTCCACCAAAAATTACGTCAGCATCTTTATCTACTTTTGCCTGGTCTATAAAACCTTTTAATTTATCGAAAGACGATTCGTCGATTACTGCATTTACAAAGTTTGTAAAATCTTCTGGTGGCCCCATTTTAACGGTTGCCATTTCTTTACCTAATAATTCTTTTGTTTTGGCCCAAATACTTTTGGGAACATAAGCACGCGAAGCAGCAGAACATTTCTGTCCCTGATATTCGAAAGCACCTCGCAACATAGCAATTGCCAATGTTTGCGGGTCAACAGTATTATCTGCAAAAATAAAATCTTTACCACCTGTTTCACCAACAATACGTGGGTACGATTTGTATTTATAAATGTTATCTCCAATCGTTTTCCAAATGCTTTGAAATACAGCTGTTGAACCTGTGAAATGAATTCCGGAAAAATTTTTATGAGTTAACACCACATCGGCAACAACTGGCCCCGAAGCAAAAACGAGGTTAATTACTCCGTCGGGTAAACCAGCCTCTTTAAATACTTCCATAATTACTCCGGCAGAATAAACCGCAGTTTTTGAAGGTTTCCAAACCACTACATTCCCCATTAAAGCAGGAGCAGCTGGCAAATTACCGGCTATTGAAGTAAAGTTAAAAGGAGTTAGTGCAAATACAAATCCTTCGAGCGGACGATACTCGTTGTAGTTCCACATTCCCGGAGCCGACTCTGGCTGAATTTTATAAATATCAGTCATTACCTGAACACCAAAACGGAAAAAATCTGCCATTTCGCAAGCGGCATCAATCTCTGCCTGAAATGCATTTTTAGATTGCCCCAACATAGTCGCAGCATTAATTTTAGCACGGTACGGCCCTGCTAATAAATCGGCAGCTTTTAAGAAAATAGATGCGCGGTGTTGCCACGACAAGTTTTTCCAATCTTCTTTTGCCGCCAGGGCCGAATCAATTGCCATTTCAACATGACTTGAATCTCCCTGATTATAATATCCTAAAGTGTGTTTAATTTCGTGAGGTGGGAACATGCGAATTTTGCGATCGGTAAAAACATCATTCCCCCCAATAACCATTGGAAGTTCAATCTCTGTAGAACGCAATTTGTTAAGCATTGCTTTCAATTCAATTCGCTCGGGAGAACCAGGAGCAAAACTTTTAATCGGCTCATTTTTTGCTACCGGTACATTAAAAAATCCTTTAGACATAATTCTATATTTTAGTTTATACTTTTTTTCTACGGTAAAATTAAAGAATCACATTCTTGAAAATCATAACAAAAATCAGTGATGGAAATAATACTTATTTTGCAACCCATTCATTTTCAACAGCTTCTAAAACCAAGGTTTTGAAAGCAAATAAAAGTCAGGTTTTCGAACTCAAAAAAGGCAGAATATAAATTTGATTTTTATGCGAATAAGTACGATATTATTC
>JABMPI010000660.1 GCA_013203755.1 Bacteroidota bacterium | reverse complement strand
TTCCTACACTTTGGTGGTGAATAAATTTGCATTTTAGCTGTTTGTCCGAAATAATCTCCTCTATTCGAACGCTTGTTCCGTGTACATTTATTGGGTCGTCCATTAAACCAGCAAATTCACAGTTTTTTACCGTAATTAATCCTTTACAATTTGAAACCTGAAGCCCATCATCGCCTCCACCAAAATATCGTTTTTTAAATTGATTGGGGATAGCACGATAACGATCAAAAGTGAGATTTTCGCTAAACTGTGCCAAAATTCCAAGTCCGGTTGCATGGTACAGATTTACGTTTTTGACGGTAATATCTTTCGATTCCTGAATAAAAATACCCGAATGAATACGTTCTGCATGGCGCATAACCAGAAAATTACCAACTGCTGGTTTGCGTAAAAAAGGGTAGTGCAAGCGCACAACTCCCGGAATTATATTTTCAGTTAAATAGCCTTGCCAGCCTCGCCCCAAACATCCCGAGTCTCCTGTTCCCGGAACAACAAAATGGCCTTTTCTGTCAAATTCCATCGTTCCTTTCCATGGTTCTCTTCCCCATTTCCCAACGGAGAAAATTAGTTTTCCCTCTTCAACCCGGTAGGGCGATTCATCTAAATTAATAGCTAATTCAATATATTCATCACTTACTTTTAATACTTCGGCCTGTGCAATTAAGGGTTCATCCCAATCGATTTTAATATTTTTGAGGGTCACATTTTTACAATTGTCAAATGTGAAGGGTTGCATCTGTTCATGAAAAATAAGGGTACTTCCATTTCCTTCAATTATCAAATTTTGAACGCCTTCAAAAAGGAAAGCACATTTTCTTGGATTTTCGTCTGTTGTGTTCGATTCAAAGTAGAATTTTCTATTGCAATGTTCGGGGTAAAAATGGTACACTCCTCTATTAAAAACAAGTTTTTTTGGAGAATCTCCTTTTACGGTTTCCAATGCTTTATTTATAATTTTCACACAGTCCTTTTTTCTGGTTTTGCTTAAACCAAAATCTTTAAGGTAAATAAGGGTTGTGTCAGATTTTTGCACCGGATTTGAAATTGCAAATTCAGCAAAAAAGATAAAAGCCAGTAGTATTAGGAATGAATTGAATCTCATTTTGATTTGTTATTTTGATTGGGAAAGATAGAAAAATGCTGTGAGAATTAAATGTGAAAGGTAAAAGAATAAGTTTTCGAGAACTGTTATTGTGAATTTATTTTAGAATTCCAGAGGTTTATAGAAACTAAAATAAGTTCAGTTTGACGAAAGTATGACTCCTTGGAAACGATGGATGATTTTCGGGAACTATTTACAAAGCTGCTGGTAATATGAAAAATTTATTTGATCGTTTTTGCAAATCTCATCTTGTTATTTTCATAAAGAAAGATTAGAGAAGATGTTCATTTAAAGTGTAACTCTTATCCCCAATGAAGTGGGAATCTCATGTAAAAAGATTGAGATTACTGTTTTTGCAGAAAAGAGAGAATAGAAAAGGATACTATCCTTTTTAAAATCATTTTTTCTAAATCCTTTTCAACATCAACAGCCTAAAATCCATTACTTGTGAACCTGGTATTTCAATTGCTTTCAATGTTAAAGATCCCTTTCCCTTTTCAAGTTGAATGGTACCAACTGTTAATCGTTTAAAATCTTTGACAAACGATTCCGTTCTAACGTCTCTGTCATTTTCCATTCCTTTTAAGGGAGGATTATGAGCTTCTGAAATTTTTCCTGTTAGTTTATTCTCGCCAAAACTTAATTCGAATGTTGAACCAAGATCTTCGGCAGGGCAGGTATAATAAAGTTCAACTTCAAAAGTTCCACTTTCTAAAACTTCTGCTTCCCAGGTTATGCTATCGTTTGTGCTAATCCAGTTGTAGAAAAACGAACAGTTGGGGTGGCGGCTGGAACGTTTAATATCGCCGCTTGCCGTTCCATCGCGCGCGGGAATTTGGGTGAAATTATAGTCAGGATGACCAATTGGAAAAGTTCGCTCATCATTTTTTGGTAATTCCACCAAAACCTCTTTTTGCCATTTTTCTCTGGCTTCCAAAAGTTGTTTGCTTATTTCCGGTTTTTGTTCTGAAATATCAACGTTTTGCCCCGGGTCATTAATCATATCAAATAATTTTCCTTCGAATCCTAAACGATATTGCTGACTTCGAATACTGGTTTTTCTTCCCCAATAGTTAACAACCAGTCGATCTTTCCAATCTGGATTGTCTTCCATTAGCAGAGGTTTAAGACTTATTCCATCCAGGTTTTTTTTCGGTTGATAATCTATTTGGGTCAAATCGGTTAAAGTTGGAAGTAAATCAATAGCACTTGCTATTTGGGTGATTGTTGTTCCGGGTTGAAACTCGCCTTCCCATTTCATAATTAGTGGAGATCTCACACCCCCTTCATCAGTCGATCCTTTTTTACCTTTCATCCCATCGTTCCAACGTACGCCATTTGGTCCATTATCCGATAAATAAATTATTATGGTATTTTCGGATAAACCAAGCTCTTCTACTTTTTCAGAAATGCGGCCTACATTCCAATCTATATTTTCGCACATGGCGAGAGCTGCCAGTGTATGTTTGATATTCTCTTTTTCGGAGTCTCTATTTCGTAACCCTAGTTCCAAATTTTCAAATTTCTTATACCATTTATCCGGAACCTGCATTGGGCTGTGTGGAGTGCAGTAGGGCAAATAAAGAAAGAAAGGTTTGTCTTTATTTTCGTCTATAAAACTTAATCCATGATCTGTAAGGTCATCAATAATAAATCCATTTCCTTTTACAATTTCTCCGTTGTGTTCCAGCATCGGATCAAAGTAATTCCCCCAGTGTCCCGAGCAGAATCCATAATAATCGTCGAATCCACGTGCATTAGGATGATAGGGAGGTTGCATTCCGTTGTGCCATTTTCCGTATGCAGCGGTGTTGTAACCTGCATTTTTGAAAACTTCTGCAATAGTAGTTTCATCCAAATCAAGTCGTTCCCCACCGCGAGATGTTGAATAAACTCCACCACGTACATGATATCTTCCGGTAAGTAATTCTGCCCGGGTAGGGGAACAAACCGGACAAACATAAAACCTGTCGAATGTAACTCCTGTTTCGGCTAACTTATCTATGTTTGGTGTTGCCAGATTTGTATTGCCGTTACCGCTTAAATCGCCCCAACCCTGGTCGTCGGACATTATTAAAATAATATTCGGCTTTGGCAATTTCTGGCCAAGGGATGGAGTTTTTGTTTTTTTTTGAGAACAGGAAAAAAGAGCTATTATTAAAATTGCGAAAAATTGAAGTTTATACATGGCAAGGCAGATTTATTTTTTTTAAAATATAAAGCAGTATTATATGATTCTTTTGAACATTAAGAGTCTGAAATCCATTACCTGAGATCCTGGTATTTCCAGCGCCTTTAAAGATAAAATTCCTTTGCCTTTTTTCAACTGAAT
>JABMPI010000659.1 GCA_013203755.1 Bacteroidota bacterium | reverse complement strand
GATTTTGCCAACTTTGCCAATGAAGTCCGTAAAAAGACAGGTGGCATTCCCATAGGTTTTAAAATTGCTGCCAGCCACATCGAAAAAGATATCGATTTTGCATTGGAAGCCGGAGCAGATTACATTATTCTCGATGGCAGAGGTGGCGGAACCGGTGCGGCGCCAACTATTTTGCGTAACAATATTAATGTTCCAACAATTCCTGCTTTGGCTCGTGCCAGAAAACATTTGGATAAACGAAAAGCCAAACATGTAACCTTAATTATTACAGGCGGATTACGCATAGCCGACGACTTTGCAAAAGCATTAATGTTGGGAGCCGATGCAGTTGCCATTTCAAATTCAGCATTACAAGCCATCGGTTGTATTGGCATGCGGGCTTGTAATACCAATAATTGCCCGGTGGGTGTGGCTACACAAAAAGAAGAAATGCGGCAGCGTCTGATTATCCAAAGTTCGGCAAAACAATTGAGCAATTTTTTACTCGCCACCAACGATTTAATGAAAGTTGTTGCACGTTCGTGCGGATACAATAATTTCAAGCAATTTAACCGCAACGATTTATCTACATTTAATCGCGATATTCATTTCCTTACCGGAATTAATTATGCCGGAATCCATTCCTGAAACAATAGATTTGCTTGTTATCTTTAGTTGATATCAGTATCTGTATTATTCCGAGGTATTGCACGTAGTTTTTTTCCTGTTTTCCGCACTTTTTTGCAACACCCTCTGTAACCTTTGATTTTACTGAGTTGTTTTTTAATTCTGGGTGTTGCAAAGCGGTAAACAGGAAAAGTATCATACTTCACACGCAATCTATATATTCAATTTACCATTCCTGTTTTGTACCACCGCAATGTCCTGCCTTGAATGCACTTACAAAAAACCTCTTAGCCGCAAATATGTTTTACAACATAACAAAAGCATGTACTTCTTGTAACAATAATTGTATTTTTCAACCACATAAACCAACTAAATGAATTAGAATCTATGACTAATAGAAGAAATTTTTTAAAAACTACAGGACTGGGAATTGCAGTAGGAACCTTCCCCGAATTCGGGGATGCATCAATTTCGCAGGACGAAGAAAAAAAATACAAATTCGATTTTGAATTGGGAGTTGCTACTTATACGCTACGCAAATTCTCGCAGGAAGAAGCAATTGATATGACTTTGCGGTGTGGGGTTAACCGGATCGCATTTAAAAGCATGCACCTTCCGTTGGAATCGGATAATGAAACCATAAAAAAGACAGTTGCCTTGTGTAAGGAAAAAGGTCTAATTCTTTACGGAGCCGGGAATATTACAATGGAAACCAAAGAACAAGTTGATCAAGCATTCGAATACGCAAATGCGGCAGAAATGAAAATGATTATTGGCGTTCCCAGCCATGAATTGTTGGAATATGTCGAAGGAAAAGTAAAAGAATTCGATATAAAATTGGCAATAAATAACCACGGACCGGGAGACAAACTTTATCCCAGTGCGGTAAGTGCTTATGAAAAAATTAAAAACATGGATAAGCGCATGGGACTTTGTCTCGATACTGGCCATACACAACGGCTGAATCGCGACCCGGAACAGGATGTTCGGGATTGTTTCGATCGTGTTTTCGATATCCATATTAAAGATGTTACGTTGGCAAAACCCGAGGGTGGTACATGTATTATCGGACGTGGGGTAATTGATTTTGTTTCCTTCCTGAAAATGATTGTCGAACTTAATTATACAGGAACATTAGCCCTAGAATATGAAGCTGACAGCGAAAATCCGCTTCCCGGAATGATGGAGTCGTTAGGTTATATTAAAGGGATTCTAGCTACTATGTAATTTAAATGAAAAGAGTTCAATTGCCGTTCAATTTTCAACTTGAATTAACCACGAAAAGTGAAAAGTCTTTCAGTTAATTTTACCGTAATGCATAATTTATGGTAAATTGATATTCATGACAATTATAGGAATTGTAAATTTAAATAGAAATTAATGCCATTTAAAAGGAAACATAAAGAGTACTGATTTAAAATTGTAAATTTGTGTGCGTTAACGCAAATATAAAAACCATATAACTATATCAAATAATGAGAAAAATTCATTTTCTAATTTTAGCAGTTGCAGTCTTATTTGCAGCATGTACAGGAGGAACTCAAAAAACTAAAGAAAGTAAAGAAGAAACAAAAGCTATGTTTACAGGAGCAAAAGGCGAAGTGAAAATTATGACACTTGACCCGGGGCACTTTCATGCGGCACTGGTTCAAAAATCGATGTACGAACAGGTTGATCCTGTGGTATATGTGTTTGCACCAGAAGGACCGGATGTAGAAGGTCATCTAAATAGAATAAACGGTTTTAATACCCGTGCAGAAAATCCAACATCGTGGGAAGAAAAAGTGTATAGAGGTGTTGATTTCTTTGAAAAAATGCTTGCAGAGAAACCGGGTAACGTAATGGTTGTTTCTGGTAGCAATGCAAAAAAAACAGAATACATTGTAAAAACAATTGAAGCAGGTGTAAATATTTTGGCCGATAAACCAATGGTAATTACTCCTGCTGAATTTCCAAAGTTGGAGCAAGCTTTTAAAACTGCCGAGAAAAATGGAGTTTTGCTATACGATATAATGACTGAGCGTCATGAAGTAACTACAATTATTCAGCGCGAATTGTCTAAAATCACTGAGGTTTTTGGAACTTTATTGGTAGGTACAGAGGAAGAGCCTGCAATTACAAAAGAGAGTATTCACCACTTCTTTAAATATGTTTCGGGCAATGCATTAAAACGTCCGGCGTGGTTTTTCGATGTAGCACAGCAAGGCGAAGGTATTGTTGATGTAAATACACACCTGGTTGATCTTATCCAATGGGAAGCTTTTCCGGAAGTTACGCTTGCAAAATCGGATGTTGAAATCGTTTCTGCAAAACGTTGGACAACCGACTTAACTCCTGAAATGTTTAACAAAGTTACGGCCTTAGATGAATATCCAGAGTACTTGAAAAAGGATGTTGAAGATGGCTTATTGAAAGTATAGAGTAACGGCG
>JABMPI010000658.1 GCA_013203755.1 Bacteroidota bacterium | reverse complement strand
TAGGGCAAGGGCATACAAAGTATTTATGACCGGGGTTATACTAATTTGACCGGAATTGAATAGTTCTTGCACTCTGACCGAACTATATTCGGTATAAATTTTTCAAATTAGATATTTAAGTAACAACTTATTATGCACACCTTTCCAAATATTTGGAGAAAACAGGAAGCTGGGTGAAAAAAGGAGAACCAATTGGTTTGGCAGGAAGTACCGGCCGTGCAACCGGGAGTCATTTGCATTTCGAAATTAGGGAGAACGAACATGCTTACGACCCGGAATTGGTTTACGATTTTGAAAAGGGTGAGATTAGGGAAGATGTAGAGAGTGTAAATAACCTGGCTCAGTTACAACGCCGGTTAATTCCAAAAGGATATTCTGTAAACGAAGGTGTGCCACAATATTATACTGTTCGGTCGGGTGATTCGTTATGGCGAATTTCACGCAAATTTAAAATGACGATAAATCACATTTGCAAGCTAAATCGCATCAGGGAAAATTCAATTTTAAGGCTTGGACAGGCTTTGAAGTTGTATTAAACCTTTGTCGAGAGTTAATAATATTCTGTGTGTCACGGAGCTTTCCCTTTGGCTAAATGGTAAAATTTCTTTGGCTTATCATTTCAAACAAAACTCCTTCTCTCAACGCAAAATCTGTTTGAATAATGTTAGTAATTCCAATTTTCGATATCAGTTGTTCAATTAAAATAACTGCCGGAACAATCAAATCTACCCTTACCGTATCCATCCCTTTCATTTGTAAACGTTGCTTGCGTGTAGATTTTATCAACCTATTATATACAGAGTAAAATTCTTTAATAGCAATTTCCTGAGTAGTCCGCTGTTTCTCTCCGGGGTTTACATTGTCTATAATATCGGCAACCGTATCGAAAGCACCAGAGCAACCCATCAAAGTCTTTACCTGGGCAGATTTACATTTCTCAAAGGCAGCATTATGGTTTTCCGAAAAGTAATTTTGAAGTGTTTTTATTTCATCATTATGAATGGGATCTGATATTTTGAATTGATTTATCACTCTTGCCATTCCTGTTGGCTGGCTTTCCTTCCACAGTAGTTCCTTGTTTTGTGCAAGAATCAACTCGTTGCTTCCTCCTCCAATGTCTAAAATTACAGACGGTTTTATAAATTCATCAATGGCAAGTAACACTCCGTTAAAAATCAACTCTGCTTCCTTTTCTCCTGAAATTACTTTGACAATCCATCCCGTCTGATCACATATTCTTTCCAGAAAATTAATCTTGTTTTCAGCTGAACGAACAGCAGATGTTCCAATTATTCTTATTTGTTCAACGTTAAACTTCGCTATAATTTTTTTATGAATTTGAAAAGATTGTAGAGCTCGTGCAGTTGCTTCCGGACTAATTTCATTTGCTTTAATTTTATCATCGCCCAATTTTACAAGTTGCTTGCTTTGATGTAGGATGGTAAAAGTGGAGGAGTTTAGTTCTGCGATTAGCAAATTACAAGTATTGGTGCCCAGATCGATTATTGCGACTCTCATAGTGTAAATATAGGTAAAAGTGAAAGATCAAAAAAAATGGCACCTATAATAGGTGCCATTTTTCAGCTGTTTAATTTAGTAAAACTATTTCCGTTTCATCAACTCCATAAATAAATTTATGTCTAACCGAGGGATTGGTTACAAGCAGAGTATTAGTACTTCGGTTAGTAATTGGGTTGCAATTTTTAGGCTGCTACTACTGGGTACATATTAAAAATACATGTCTATTGCTTGTAAATCGAAACTGTTTTTACTTTATTACTTTTATATTTACTGTTATGAGGCAAATTTAATAATAAATCAATACAAACGTGATTTTTGTCATGTTTTTTGTGCGTGCATCAAAACTTCCCAGCTTAAAGTAAATTTAAGTTTTAATAATCAGGTGTTTGAAGTAAGGTTAGCAATTTTTATTGCTCCGAATTTTAGAGTCAAAGATTGATAAGTAAATTTTATTAGTATAATTACGTTACGAATAAAAAGCCACTTCTCTTTTTAAGAGAAGTGGCTTTTCCAATTCTAACGAATAATAACTTTACTCCCTCTTTTATTTTCAATGAAAGGAGAGAGATATGTTTGTAAATTTTATTAGGTATAAGACTTACTAAATCTTCACAGCCTTATCCACTTTGGTTTTCAAAAGTGCAACGTCAAGCACATCCATTATGGTTTTAACAAAGTGAAATTTTAATCCGTTTATATAGGCATCTTTAATTTCTTCGAGATTCTTTTTGTTTTGCTCCGACAAAATTATTTCTGTGATTCCGGCTCGTTTGGCAGCCAATATTTTTTCTTTAATTCCACCCACAGGAAGCACTTTACCACGCAATGTAATTTCACCTGTCATGGCCATGTTCTTTTTTATTTTACGCTGTGTAAAAGCCGAAGCGATTGAGGTTACCATAGTTACTCCGGCAGATGGGCCATCTTTTGGAATAGCGCCTTCAGGTACATGCACATGCACATTCCATTTGTTAAAAACTTCAGAATCGAGGCCAAGCTCTTCTGAGTGCGATTTTAGGTATTCATTGGCCAGCATTGCCGACTCTTTCATTACGTCGCCAAGGTTTCCGGTTAAGGTTAATCCGCCTTTACCTTTGCTCAGGCTGGTCTCCACATAAAGAATCTCTCCACCAACGGCTGTCCACGCCAGTCCGGTTACAACTCCTGCAAAATCGTTGCCCTGGTAACGTTCTTTCGAATATTCCGTAACTCCTAAATATTCGCGGATATCGGCTTTCGAAAGTTTTTTAGTGTATGGTTCTTCGAACGCTATTTTTTTAGCAATTCGGCGAACTACCTTGGCAATTTTTTTATCTAGTTCGCGCACTCCGGATTCTCGAGAATAACCATCAATAATCAGTTCAATTACATCTTTTGGGAAAGTAACATCTCCTTTTTTCAAACCATGATTTTCTAACTGTTTTGGAATCAAATGGCGTTTGGCAATTTCAATTTTCTCTTCCACCAAATATCCGCTTACCTCAATTAATTCCAAACGATCGCGCAATGCTGGTGCAATTGTGCTGAGCGTATTGGCAGTGGCAATAAACATTACCTTCGAAAGATCGTAATCCTGCTCCACATAATTGTCGTGAAACTCTGAGTTTTGCTCCGGATCTAAAACTTCTAACAATGCAGAGGCCGGGTCGCCATGAAATTGTTTGGATACTTTATCTATTTCATCGAGCATAAAAACCGGATTCGACGATTTTGCTTTTTTAATATTTTGAATAATTCTACCCGGCATTGCACCAATGTATGTTTTCCGGTGACCACGAATCTCAGATTCGTCGCTTAGTCCACCTAAACTTACCCGTGCATATTTTCTTCCCAATGCTCTTGCAACCGATTTTCCCAACGAAGTTTTTCCAACTCCGGGAGGGCCGTATAAACAGAGAATTGGCGATTTCATGTCGTTTTTCAACTTCAATACTGCTAAATGCTCCAGTATTCTCTCCTTTACCTTTTCCAGTCCGTAATGATCTTGATCCAGAATTTTAGTAGCATTTTTTAAATCGAAATTGTCGTCGGTATATTCGTTCCAGGGTAAGTCGAGCAAAGTCTGGCAAAAAGTAAATTGTACAGAATATTCTCCGGCAGCTGGATTTAACCGGCTTAGTTTCTCAACCTCTTTATTGAAGAAAGTGGCAACCTCTTCGTTCCACTTTTTCTCTTTGGCTTTCTTTTTTAATTCAGCAATTTCTTGTTCAACAGGGTTTCCTCCCAGTTCATCCTGAATGGTTTTCATTTGCTGGTTCAACATAAAATCACGTTGCTGCTTGTCCATGTC
>JABMPI010000657.1 GCA_013203755.1 Bacteroidota bacterium | reverse complement strand
TGGTGGTTACGGTGGTGGTTACGGTGGTGGTTATGGCGGCTCACCTTATGGCGGCGGTGGCGGTTATGGTTATTCTCCATACGGTTATGGCGGTGGTTATGGCAGTAGTTATGGCGGCTATGGTGGTTATCCGCAATACCAATATAATTACGAATCGGAAAATGAGAATGAAGACGATGACCAAATATGGGAAACTACTGCTTTGGCATTAGGTTATGGATACAGACTTTCATTCCCTGATAATTATTTTACGGTTTATCACGAAGCTTCTTTTGAGCACTACAATCTAAGAAATATGGGAAGCTATTTCTATTTTCTTGCTGATGAAAATGGACAGGTAAATGGAACTTTTAACAACCTTAGTTTTAAAACGGTATTTGGCCGGAATTCAGTTGATCAGCCGCTTTATCCAAGAGGTGGATCAAATTTGTCTCTGACCTTAAAAGTTACTCCTCCATACTCGTTGTTCTCCAATAAAGATTATAGTTCGCCAGAGATGTCAAACGACGAACGCTTTAAAATGATTGAATATCATAAGTGGTTGTTTAAAAGTGAACTGTATAATCCATTAACAAAAAATACAAATTTGGTATTACGTACTGCGTTGGAAATGGGATTTTTAGGTTATTTTAATGAAAACAGACAATCTCCATTTGAAGGATTTATTGTGGGTGGATCAGGAATGTCGGGATATAACATTTATGGAACCGATTATGTAGCATTAAGAGGTTATAAAGATTATAGTTTAAGCCCTCGTAATGGTTCAAGTATGTACTCAAAATTTACTATGGAGATGCGCTATCCGGTTACATTAAAGCCAAGTGCAACTATTTATGCTTTAGCATTTCTTGAAGCAGGTAATACTGGTACAGATTTCCATGATTATGTACCATTTAATTTGCAACGATCGGCTGGTGTTGGAGTTCGTATATTCCTACCAATGTTTGGTTTAATGGGAATAGATTGGGGATATGGATTTGACGAAGTGCCAGGTAGTCCGGGTTCAAATGGAAGTCAATTCCACTTTGTTATTGGCCAGCAATTTTAAAACGAAATTTAGTTTTGGCATGGAATATGATAATTCAGGTTTAGTTTAACAAAAAAAAGTATTAGCCATGAAGAAAATAATTTTGACAGTCGCAGTAATTTTTACTTTAGTAATAGCTACGAACGCACAAAAATTTGCATTTATAGATTCGGAATACATAATGGAAAATATTCCGGCTTTTACTGCGGCACAGGAACAATTAAATCAGTTGTCGTCGCAGTATCAAAAAGAGTTGGAATCAATGCATGCAGAAGTAGAGCAAATGTATGGCGATTTTCAAGCCGAAAGTGTATTGCTGTCGGAGGATATGAAACGGAAACGTGAAGATGTAATAATTTCAAAGGAAAAAGATTACAAACAACTTCAAAGGAAATATTTTGGCCCAAGCGGAGACTTGTTTAAAAAGCGTCAGGGATTGGTGAAACCTATTCAAGACGATATTTTTAATGCCGTGCAAGACATTTCGAACGACGGTAGTTACGCTGTAATCTTTGATAAGGCAGGCGGTACTACATTGTTTTTTACAAATCCACGATACGACCTGAGTGATCAGGTTTTACAAAAACTCGGATATAAATAATTAATAACTATATTTGACAAAATTTTTTTAACACTACATTGATTATGAGAAATTTAATGAAAATTGTTGCTGTTCTTCTTTTTATTGTTGCTTCAGTAACGGTAAGCGCTCAAACGCCAAAATTTGGCCATATTGATTTGCAAGGTTTAGTTCAGGTTATGCCAGAATATAAAACTTCACAAGATGATTTTAGTGCTTACCAAGGTGAAATGGAAGAGGTTTTAGGTGAAATGCAAAAGAATTATCAAACCAAATTGACGGAGTTGGAGCAATTAGGTGAAGATGTATCTGAAATTAAAAGGAATGCTAAAATTGGTGAGCTTCAGGATATTCAACAGCGTACACAACAGTATTCGCAAACTGCTCAAGGTAAGCTTCAGCAAAAGCAAAGCGAGTTATTAAAACCCGTTTACGATAAAGCTCAGGCGGCTATTGAAGAGGTTGCAAAAGAAAAAGGATTACTTTATGTTTTCGAGGCGAATAGTTTACTTTTCAAATCAAACGAAAGTATTGATGTTTTGTCATTGGCAAAAACCAAGTTGGGAATTCAGTAAAATTTAACGATTTTATTAAAAAAGCCATCTGTCAACCGACGGGTGGCTTTTTTTTGCCTTTTTGTTTACAAATTGTATTGCAACGGTAACTTTTAAAAGTTATATTTAGTCGCTAATTAATTACTATCTAAAATACACAGATATGGCTGCCACGAAAAAAAAGAAGATTAAAAATATTATTCCCGAAAATACTTTTTTGTTTGAAACAGCCTGGGAGGTTTGTAATCAGGTAGGTGGAATTTATACGGTTATTCGTTCAAAGGTTCCATCGGTAATTAATAAATGGGGAAAAGATAATTATTGTTTAATTGGACCCTATTTTGCAGATCAGGCGGAAGCACATTTTGATCCGGCTACCGATTTCTCGAGCCCTATTGGAAAAGCTGTATTGAAAATGCAAGAGCGTGGATTCGATGTTCATTACGGGCAATGGATAGTTTCCGGACGTCCAAACGTTGTGTTGTTTAATCCTTATTCCGTTTTCGATAAATTGGGTGAGATTAAACATTTTTTAAGGGAAGACTACCATATTTCTATTCCCGAAGGAGATGAGTTATTAGATAAAGTTGTTGCTTTTGGATTTCAGGTAAAAGAGTTTTTTGAATATTTGTGTTTAACTGGTTTTTGTAATGGAGATGTAATTGCTCATTTTCACGAGTGGATGGCGTGTTTGCCAATTCCTGCTATACGGAAAGGCAATTTGAATATTAAAACGGTTTTTACTACACATGCAACACTTTTGGGTAGATATTTGGCAATGAATGATCCTGGTTTTTACGACCACTTGTCGCTTTATAACTGGGAAGTAGAAGCAGCCCGGTTTAATGTAAAACCCATTGCTGAAATTGAACGTGCATCGGCGCATGGAGCGCATGTATTTACAACGGTTAGCGACATTACCGGGCAAGAATGTACGCATTTACTTGGGCGTACTCCCGATTTAATTCTTCCAAATGGATTAAATATTGAACGTTTCGATGCTCTGCATGAAATTCAAAATCAGCATGTTCAGATTAAAGAGCAGATTCATAATTTTGTGATGGGGCACTTCTTTCAAAGTTATCCATTCGACTTGGATAAAACCATTTACTTTTTTACATCGGGTAGATATGAATATCAAAATAAAGGTTACGATTTAACGCTTGAAGCCTTGGCCAGATTGAATTATAAAATGCAAAAGGCTAACGTTGACATGACAGTTGTTACCTTTTTTATTACACGCCAACCTTTTTATTCTTTTAATCCCGATGTTCTGCAATCTAAAGCTCAAATAGAAGATGTTAAATTGGTTTGCGAAGAAATAAAAGAACAAGTAGGAAAGCGTTTATATACCCATATTACTACCGCAGAAGGCCCCTATGAATTCCCTGATTTGAGGGCTATGGTAGATGATTATTTACGCTTGAAATTAAGAAGAAATATACAAAGTTGGAAGTCAAATCAATTGCCTAAAGTTGTTACACACACTTTAAAAGACGATGCTAATGATGATATTCTAAACTTCCTTAGAACATCGAATTTGGTGAATAATCGACACGATAAAGTGAAAATAGTTTATCACCCCGATTTTATTTCAACCTCAAATCCATTATTTAAAATGGATTATACTCAGTTTGTTAGAGGATGCCATTTAGGTATTTTTCCAAGTATGTACGAACCTTGGGGTTATACTCCTTTGGAATGTCTGGCAAGTGGTTTGCCATCTGTAACGAGCGAATTAGCTGGGTTTGGCGATTATGTTGTAAATAATATACCCGATCACGATGAACAAGGGATGTACATTATTAATCGGAAAGGGAGAGATTTTAATGAAGTTGCCGAAGATCTTGCAAATGAAATGTTTGATTTTGTGAATTTATCCCGGCGCGAAAGAGTAGCCTTGCGATACAAATGCGAGGAGTCGTCGCAGCATTTCGATTGGTCGAATTTGGGTAAATTTTATGATGATGCATATAATCTGGTTGTTAAACACTAGAATTTCAAAATCTATTTTATGAAACGGGCTCCAATAGGTGTTTTCGACTCGGGTTATGGTGGGTTAACTGTTTTAAAGGCTTTGGAAAAAGCTTTGCCCGAATTCGATTTTTTATACTTGGGAGACAATGCCAGAACGCCCTATGGAACACGCTCTTTTGATGTGGTTTACGAGTACACATTACAGGCTGTAAAATACCTGTTTGGTCAGAATTGTCCTTTAGTTATTATCGCATGTAATACGGCATCAGCAAAAGCACTTCGAAATATTCAACAATTAGATTTACCTAAAATTGCACCCGAAAACAGGGTGTTGGGAGTAATTCGTCCCAGTGTTGAAAAAGTAGCAGAAATTACTAAAAACGGGCAGGTTGGAGTTTTGGGAACGGTTGGAACTGTTACTTCCGATTCTTACCCAATTGAATTGGAAAAATGGTCGAATGGAAGAGTGAAATCAACGGTTCAGGAGGCATGTCCCATGTGGGTGCCAATTGTTGAAAATAACGAAATTGAAAGCGAGGGTGCCGAGTTTTTTATTAAAAAGAACATTCAAAATATCCTTCGTAAAAATAAAAATCTGGATACGCTTGTTTTGGGTTGTACACATTACCCCTTGCTAAATAAAATCATTCAGAAATATGTTCCCAAGGAGATTACTATTCTTGAACAAGGGCAAATTGTGGCTGAGAAACTGGTTGATTATTTAGATCGTCATTCTGAAATTAAGGAGAAACTTACAAAGTCTGGAATTATAAATTTTCTAACTACAGAATCTGCAGATACCTTTGACGAAAAAGCATCTCTTTTTTTGGGTAGAAAAGTAAAAGCTAAAAAAATTCATTTTTAAATCGGTGAGACTTTGTTTTTGTGAAACAAAATTAACTAACAGAACTCCTGCCCGTCGCTGTCCCAGGTGGGAATCCTGTGTGAAGTCGAAGGATTTTATGGATTATATTCTCCGTTCGTTGGGTGAAATAAAATATAATCTATTCTGGTATCCCGCCCGCTTGCGGTGGGAAGCTTCATTGGTAACTTGTTAATTATTTAAGTCCAAAATTACATATTCTCACAAAAAAACCACCTTCCTAAAAGAAAGTGGTTTCAATAAAATATTTTAATCAAATTTTAGGCGCAGAATTCTTTCACCGCAGCATTCATTTTATCAAACTGTTCTTCCATGCTGGTTAATAATTTGTATTGTGCTATTGCGCGAACCAGGTTGTGTTCTGGCGATTTGGTTTTGTAATAGTTGTCGCCATCAATGTAATCCATTAAAAAACGGAGTACTTGTTCGTAGGTAATATATTTGGCCGAGAAGGCTAAATATTCAATCTCCTTTTCGGTTAAAAACGATTTTGCCTCTTCTATGTAACCCTTGGCAAACGCTTTGTAAATTTCAATATCCATCGAAACATTGTCGAGGTTTGTATCATCTTCCAAACCTGTGTTGGTGTAAAAGCGCATGGCATCGCCAAAATCGTTTAAAACCGTACTGCTTAAAACGGTATCTAAATCAATTACACAAAGTACGTCTCCTTTTTTGTCGAAAAGGATGTTATTTATTTTTGTGTCGTTATGGCTAATTCGTGTCGGAATAGTACCGTTTTCAACCAATTTCCAAAAGTCCAGCATTTCCTTTCGGCGACTTTTAATCCATGTAATTTGCTCTGCTACTTTAGCTTTTCGTCCAACCGGATCTTTACTTAAAACTTCGTCCCACTGTTTGTAACGAAACCGAATGTTGTGGAATCCGGGTAATATATCGGTTAAAGGCTCTGTTAAATCAGAAACCAGCGATTGAAATTTTCCAATTCCTTTTCCGCCGGCATAAGCCAGCTCAGGAGTTTCAGCAGCATCGTAGGCAATGGTATCGTCAATAAACTGACAAACTGCCCAATATTCATCTTCTTCATCAAGAAAATATAACTTGCCATCTGTAGCCGGAGTAACCGTCATTGCTTCGCGCATTGGGTCACCTCCTGCGGCTACAACTTTTTCTTTGATGTGTACACACACTTTTTGTATGTTATCCATCATGGCAGGAATTGGCGAGAAAATCTTTTTATTTTTTCGTTGAAGAATATAGTTTGGTGTTCCTTCTCCGGTTTTAATAATAAACGTGTCGTTAATAAATCCTTCTCCCAAAGGTGCCACCTCGGTTACATTTCCTTCCAGTTGAAAGTTGTTGGCTATTTCTGTTAAATTGGTATTCATATTAATTTTTTATTTCCAAAGTTTTTCTGGGTATTCTCCTTTTGCTATAATTGAATTTAATTTTTCTACTACATATGGTTTGTCCTCTTTGTAAGTAACACCAAACCAGGGAGAATCGGCTTTTAGTACTTTTACAGTTGCCAAATTTTCATCTATCATTTCAAATACAACAGAGGGAATATACATTTCAGATTTTGGTTTGTCTATTTCAGTTTCTAAAAAAGCACTGAATTTAGCTTCAATAGTTTGGAAAACGGATGGTTTGAAACCCCAAATATTCATCGATACACTCTCTTGTCCGGTAAGTATTGTTTCGCTTCCGTCTTCTTCAACAGAAATAACTTTGTCTTCTTTTTTGAAAATCTTGATAGTTTCTACAATTTTCTGAAGGTCTTGTTTTTCGTTTACATCACAAATTCCTCTGGAAACAGAGCCAAATTCGGATAAGGTATTTTTTAAGTTATAACCCACCATCGAATATTCTGTTGAGTTCTTGGACGAAGTTAAAAAGTTAGCCATTACTTCATAGGCATTTTTCCCATAGAAATCATCGGCATTAAGTGCACAAAATGGTTCGTTAATTACATCTTTTGCAACCAAAATTGCATGTGCAGTTCCCCATGGTTTTTCACGACCTTCCGGTAATGAAAACCCTTCGGGTAGCATGTGTAATTCTTGATAAACATATTCAACTTCAATTTTACCTTTTAATAAGGTGTCAAATTTTTCTTTGAAAGCATCTGCAAAACTCTCGCGAATAACAAAAACAACTTTCCCAAATCCAGCTCGGATTGCGTCAAAAATTGAATAATCGATTATTGCTTCTCCACTTGGGCCAATGGGTTCTACTTGTTTGAGGCCACCAAAACGGCTTCCCATTCCGGCTGCTAATATTAATAGTGTGGGTTTCATTTTCATTTTTTTTTTGAAAGGTAAAAGTATAAAAAAAGGTGATTTTTAAGAATTTTAGCTGCTAAATTAAAAAAATATTAAACGCAAAGTTATTGAATAAATTAACAAGATTGTAAAACTTGCAAAAAATTATAATTAAGTCAAAAAGAATTTAAAGATTAAACAAAAGGTGTTATATTCGTCCGTTAAAATACTAATTAATTAAAAATATACCATGGGAAATAATGATTCGGCTAAGGTAAAAGGGTTTGTGCTTCCTTTAATAATTATTGGAGTAATGTTTTTTGCAATTGGATTTGCATTGGGAATTAATAGTTATCTAATTCCATTGTTAAATCAGGCATTAGATATTTCTTCAGGAGAATCGTACTTGGTTCTTACAGCAACATTTTCTGCATTCTTAATCTTTGGTTATCCTGCATCTCTTGTAATCGGTAAAATCGGATACAAAAGAACAATGGCATTGTCGTTTTTAATGTTTGCGGTTGGTTTGTATTTGTTTATTCCATCGGCAAAAATGGAAAGTTTACCTCTGTTTTTATTGGCTTCTTTTATAAGTGGAGCAGGAAATGCTTTTTTACAAGCTTCTGTAAATCCATATATTACAATTATGGGACCAATAGAAAGTGCTGCCAAGCGCATGAGTTATATGGGAATTGCAAATAAACTGGCATGGCCAATTGCTCCGCTTTTTCTTTCAATGGTTATCGGGAAAAGTGTTAATGATGTTCTTTTAACAGATATAAATCTTCCGTTTTATTTTATAATTGGTGTATTTATTCTTTTAGGTGTATTGGCAATTTTAGCGCCACTTCCTGAGGTAAAAGCTGCCGGTGAGGACGAAGACAGTGCAGAGGATTGTCCGTATGCTGCCGATAAAACTTCTATTTGGCAATTTCCACACCTTTTGTTAGGAGTACTTGCACTATTCGTTTATGTTGGAGTTGAAACTATTTCTTTGGGAACATTAATTGATTATGCCGAAAGTATTGGTTTGGCAAATCCGGAAGTATACGCTTGGATTGCACCAATTGGAATGGTAATTGGCTACATTGCTGGTATTGTGTTTATTCCAAAATATATTAGCCAGGCTATGGCGTTACGAATTGTTTCTTCAATTGCAATTTTTGGTTCATTAATGGTGGTGCTAATGCCAACCGATATTTCAATTTATTTTATTGTATTTATGGCATTGGGTTGTTCGTTAATGTGGCCGGCTTTGTGGCCACTGGCAATGACAGATTTGGGTAAATTTACAAAAGCGGGCTCATCGTTAATGGTTATTGCAATTGTTGGTGGTGCAGTATTTCCTACTCTTTATGGTTTCTTAAAAGATTCTGTTGGAGCACAAAATGCTTATTGGTTGGTAATTCCCGGATTTCTGTATATTCTTTATTATGGTGTAAAAGGGCATAAAATCAGATAGTTTATCACAATTTTAAAATATAAAAGAGGCTGTTGGATTATTTCAACAGCCTCTTTTTGTTACAATAAATCTGAGGTTTAATCTTTGTACCAACCTGCATACATTCCGTAGGCATTGGCAATTCTATTAATTTCACCTTCCAGCAACTCTGTGCTAATTTCCTTTATTTTTTTTGCAGGAACTCCAGCGTAAACACTGCCCGATTCAACAACAGTTCCCTTTGTAATTACTGAACCGGCAGCCACAATCGAATTGCATTCAACAACCGCGTTGTCGAGAACCACTGCATTCATTCCAATCATTACATTATCTTGAATGGTACAACCATGTATTATTGCGCCGTGTGCAATTGTTACATTATTACCAATATTAGTGGGTGATTTTTTATATGTGGCATGCACTGTTGCATTGTCCTGGATATTAGTATTGTTTCCCACTTTAATATAATGAACGTCGCCGCGAAGAACAGCGTTGTACCAAATGCTGCAATTGTCCCCAATTTCAACCTCTCCAATTAGTGTTGCAGTTTCCGCTAAAAAGCAATCGTTTCCAATTTTTGGGGTAATTCCTTTAAGTGTTTTTATAAGTGCCAAATCTCAAATAATTTAAATTGTTTCCAAATATATTAAAACCTGTAAATAATTGGATGTGTTACCTAAATCTTGTTAAATAATGGTTATTTTTGTTGCGGTATTTTAATACGATAAAATCATTG
>JABMPI010000656.1 GCA_013203755.1 Bacteroidota bacterium | reverse complement strand
TTTTAACGCAGGTTGAGCTTGGAGAAGATATGGTTCCAGAAGAAATACCAAATGACACTGAAGGCTGGGATGAAATTGAGGCTGACTTACAATTTGCCATCGACAATTTATCTGAAACAAGTCCGCTGGGAGATTTGGGTCGTGTTGATAAATATTCTGCAATGGCTGTTAAAGCGCATGCACATTTGTATCAGAATGAATTAAGTCAGGCTAAATCGCTATTGGATAATATTATTAGCAGTGGTAAGTTTAGTCTGGTCAGTAATTTTTACGATAATTACAATATGACTACAGAGAATAATGCAGAATCCATTTTTGAAATACAAGCAGCCAACAGTGGAAGTTCCAGTTCTTCTTTTGGTTTGAATCGGGCGGTTGCGCACCAATCTGGTCCTGCAGGTATTGGATGGGGATTCTACCAACCTTCACAAAACCTGTTCGAGGCTTTCCAGGTTACCGATGATGGATTGCCTGTTTTAGATGTAGCGGATCGCGTTCCTTTGGCTAACGATATGGGCGTGGCCAGTAGTGCAGATTTCCTACCTACAGATCATTTGCTTGATCCTCGCGTGGATTGGACTATTTCCCGTCGTGGAATTGATTTCTTGGGCTGGGGCGTTTGCGAAGGTATGTCATGGGTTCGGCAGCAAGATAATGGTGGTCCTTACATGCAAAAGAAATTCATGAGCTTATATGAGAATAATTCTTTAAATGTTTATGGAAATGGCAGGGATAATGGTAAAAACTTTAGGGCGTATCGTTATAGTCATGTATTATTATGGAGAGCTGAAATAGCAGTGGCAGATGGAGAACTCGATAAGGCCCGGCTACTTGTTAATGATGTCCGTGATCGTGCTAAAGGTAGTGATGTGGTAAAGGGGCTCGTTTCAACTACTGCTTTCGGTTCAGGCGAACTAGTGGTTGACTGGACCCAACCCGCAGCTAACTATAAAGTAGAGCCCTATCCTGCGGGCGCTGATGCTTTCTCATCAGCAGATAAAGCGATAAAAGCTGTAAGGGTTGAACAACGGCTTGAATTTGCAATGGAAGGAATGCGTTTCTTCGACTTAAGGCGCTGGGGTATTGATAACGAGGTGCTTAACGCCTTTATTGCACAGGATGTACAATTCAGGACATTCATGACTGGTGCAGTTTATAATGCGACAGAAGATGATTATTGGCCATTGCCAGAATCTCAGCTTGACATTCAGGATGTATTGCAACAGGATCCTTCTTTTTAATATTTGAATTAAAAACGATATAATAAAGAAAGAGGCTGCGTTTGTAGCCTCTTTTCTTTTAGGGAATTCTTAGATCAGGTTTTTATACCCATTTGTTATTTTGAATGAAAATAGTACCAATACGTATTACCGAAATTTTCTCGCATCTTTTCTTTATCAGAAGAGGAATTTTGCCGGATACTTTTAAAGGTTGACACATATTCTCCGAAACGTGTTTGGGTTTCGTGGCTTATCGTAAGTCCACCGAGGTAAGGAAGCTCTCCGGTACTGTTCAAATAAGCCAAAGCTGCTTCTTCAACATGCAGGGGAATCCGTGTATAGCCCAACTCTTTCATCTTTTTAATATTTGTAACTACTGCCCCAACATTTTTGGTAAGCAGCAGCCACGACATTTCATATTCAAATGCTTTTCTATTGTTTGGATTTGCTTTTAAAAGCAAAGTGATATTGTTCTGCGGATTATCGATTTCTATAAAAAAATCTTCTTTAGGTAGAATTTTTATTTTTTCTCCCAATTCAGGATAAGATGCAATACGTTTGGGTAGATTAAGCAACTTTTCATACTCTTTTGCCCAATCGTTATAATTAATGGTTTTTTTTAAGATGTCGATGTATTTTTTAGCCATTTGGTAGTTTCCATTAATAAGGTTGGTTTTTGCAAGCAATTTGATATTCTGTGGACGATATCCATAAACTACCATTTCTTCGTAAGCCCAGCGATGTGCTTCGTTTATCAGACCAACGGAATAAAAAAAATAAGCCCCCCATCTGAGGTATTCGTTACTCCATGGTAAAATAAGTGAATTGGCACTGAAATCCTGTCTCCCGTATAATAATCTATCGCATAGTTGGTCAGTTTCTGAGAGAGCTATATTGTAACAGTATTGTCCAATTAAATTTTTAGAAGGATAGTTTTCGTGAAGCTCAATCACTTGAGCCCAGTTTTCTTCAAATACCAATTTTTCGAGTTGAAGTGCTCTTGCAGTTTGTGGATTATATGCTTTATATAAAGAGAAAATTGTTATTGAGAAAATAAAAAAGGCGGAGGTAAGAGCAACAAATCTGGTATTTACCCTTTTTAGTCTTATTGAAAAAATAATTTTACCTGCTAAAGGATATAGTGCAATGTAGCAAGTTAATAAATAGAATGTTATTCTGTGTTTGGAATCATCTACAAAAGGCAATGGATATTGGATGAGTTGGTCAACAGATTGCAGGAATAAAACCTCTTTGAAAACAACAAAGGAAACGAGCGCAGTACTCAATAAAAAGACTGAAAAAGAATATTGTTGCCTCTCTTTTTCAAAAGATAGGTTGTAGAAGATGTACATTACAAGGAAAATCCAACTATAAGCACCAGCCAGGTAATAAAATAATGGAAACAGTGTTAATGCAAAGTAACGGTTATATTTTTTCCCGGGAAGTATCGAGAGTAAGAAATAGAGCAAAACCAAAAGGAAACCAAGATTATACTCCATTTTGTGATAGTAGTGGGTTTGCATCATGAGCAAAAGGCAGGAGGGGATTAGCATGAATAATAATGAACCCGATTTGAAGATAAATAATCGTTTACTGATTTTAAAGAAGATAGTTCCTGTTAAGGTGAGAGTAGTAGCCAGTATAAATGAACCAATTACAGTATTTAAATAAAACTGTGTCAAAAATTTACCTGCAAGTTCAAGTAGTCCTCCTGGTTTTGAAAGAAATTCATGAAAGTATTCACTCGAAAATACAAACAGGGATTGTTTTTCCTGAAAAAACAGCAAATAATCGGCAACCCAATGGAAATAACCAAATGTAAGAACAAAAAAGAACGCAAGTAAATAATAGAAATCATTAGCTCCTGTTATTTTTGTTTTCTGATTCATATTTTGTTTCTATTTTTATCTTATCTGTTAAGTTTTATACTACTATTCATGAATTCCCCTAATAATTTCCGAACGTTTTTTATTTGGCTCATCGTCAGTCCATAATGGTGGAGTGTCAAGAGGATTTCCCGGTTTGGCTTGTATTGATTCTTGTTTTGCAGCTGCTGCAAAGTCCCGTGGTTTTACTTTGATTCTGCCGTTAACAAATTCAGGAATATTAAATGTTTCTAACATTCGATTGTAGATCGTTGGATCTTTCTGGGGTAAAACAAAGGGTTTCCCAATATGATCATAGGTGCCAATGTATGCAAAATAGGGCCTGGCACTTCTTCCGTCTAATCTTTTGCTGCTGAAAACCAGCCATTTGCTATTGGATGACCATGTATGATAACTTTCTGTCTTTTCACTATTTAAACTCATTTTTTTAAACTTTCCATTTTCCAGATTTAGCATATATAAATCAGCTTCCTGATGCCAAATAGGAAATGTTCCGTAATTACAAAGCGTGAAAATCAAATATTTACCATCCGGAGAAATTCTGGGAAATGAAGCACTCTTACTCATTTCCGACGAATTAAAAACCAGTTCTGTTTTCCCAAATGATCTGGAATTGGGATCAAAAGATTTTCTTACCAGGTTATAATGGGTATTTTTTATATCGGCTAGCTCCATATTGGAACCTGCTTTATTATAATTAGCACTGCAGAAGTACAGGTATCTACCATCTGGCGACCAGGAAGGAAAGGTTTGCAAATGGTTAACGGAATCTTTTTCCGTGATGTTAATAATTTCATTATCGTTTCTGTCGTATAAAATAAGGGTGGAAGCCAGATCATACACCTCAATGCTTTTTTCTGCATGGGCATAAAAATTTTGCCTTACCTGATTCGAAGAAAAGGCCACGTATCTTCCATCGGGATGCCACGAGGGATAGGTAGCACCACCAGACATATTTTTTGTTTTTAACGCTGTTCGGGTTATCTTATCATCTTCTACGAAATAGGTTCCACCTTTGGATCCCCGGATGTGAACTAAAAATCTATCCGGATTGTTTTGGTTGAAAGAGTGACAATTGACGCAGTTCTTTTCAAGCAATTGATTTTCGATCAACGATTCTTCCCTGAAATTTTCAAGAGATCTTTGTACAATTTTCATCTTAGACCAACTGTAGTACCCCGGATGAATCAATCGATAGACCAGTGAAGGATCAATTGGTTCATTGGCTACATTCATATAAATGGGCATATATTTCTTCAAACTTTTATCCTCTTTTTTTGAAGAGTAAACCTGAATTTCTATTTTATCTCCCAGGCAATTGTTAATCAATTTTCTCCATGATTTTTCTGGAAATCGAATTATCCCATCCGATGATTTTATGTCTATTTGATACTCATTCGTACCCGCCGTAGCTGTAATTTTAAAAAAATTTCCATCTTCTTTGATGATGAAATTCATCGGGGCAATATTAGGAGGGATGGTTACTCCCGAATAATCCGGTTCGATATTCGGTTTCCGATCTAACTCTTGGACGTTTTCGTTGACTTCTGTTTTACAGCCAATGCAAGAAAGAATTCCAAAAAATAAAACAAACAGCCAAAACAGTTTTTTTGTTGATTCCATTCAGAAATATTTACGGTTCAAATAGTTTCGCTGAACTCATGGTTGTTCGCCGTGTTATGTCACAACCTACAATGTAACAAAGCTAAAATTTTATTTTCAGATTAAAGGTTAATAAACCTGCAGTTTCATTGCAGCAACTTTTTTTTTCTATAAAAGACTTCTGACAATACAAGAACAGGGTTAAATGAGAAAATAAATAATATCCAATATCCTACCTGTTTTTTTCCTGATAATTCTTCTGCAATAGTACTAAGTAAATTTTGTGAGGCGAATCAGTAATGTGGAAAAGGAGAACAGGATGTATAATGTTTGTAAGGGACGGCTAAACAAGTTATTGCAAGATAACTCATCATTGATAAGCCTAGCTTTTTTATAATATGTTCTCCATATAACCAATTAAATCAGCAGTGGAACAGTATAAGATGAAACTGATGCAAAGAACAAGACTTTGAATTATAACCAAACTCATCCAGGAGAATCACCTGTTCCAATCAGCTGCTTTTAGATGTTAGGTGGCTTTTTCTACAAAGAACTCGTTTTATTTGCTATTCCGGCCGTATGGACAAATGTAAACACACATGCCACATGTTGCCCAGTCATTTGTCTTTCTCATACTTTTAAAATACTGATCACATTTGTGAGCATCGTACCGAATTTCCCTTTCTTCATTCGAGTTAAACGGTCGTCCTGAAAAAGCTTTTGGTGGACAAATAGTAACACATTCTTCACACTCTCCACATTTATTGTCGTTCGCTGTTCCTGTCGATTCTAATGGTGCGTTGGTTAAAATTGTTGCAAATCGTACTCTTGGACCATCTGAAGGGGTAATTAAAAGACAGCTTTTCCCAATCCATCCCAAACCGCTTAGATTTGCAGCAAGTTTGTGGGAGAAAACACCAGATAACTTTTTATCATCTATTCGTTTCGAGGCTGGTATTGGCATTACTCGAAATCCTAGCCGTTGCAAATAACTACTCATTTCTGATACAATTAAATCCAGTCGATTGTTGATAATATCATAACAATGATGTTTGTATGCAATACTGACTGATCGTGTTTTTCTGTTTGGTAGTTGGTCAATAATATCGTGAAATAAAGTTAGTCCTATTGAAATGGCTTTCGGATATTGGATGACTTGTGGCCCACCTTGTGATTCAATAAAACCATGAGCGACTATCAAATCAGCGATTCCAAAATGATCGATATTATATTTTTGGGCGATAGCTCGAAGTTCTAATTCTAAATTCATAAACACTTTTACTTTATTTGCAACCTCCAAACATATATTCTACTGCCAATGGTAGCATAATTGCTAACTTACAATATATTATACAGAAAGTCAATTAAGTACATATTCAAAAATTGTAGCAAAGCATTGGACTTGATCCTGAAGTTAGAACTTCAGGAAGTGGAATGGGGTTAGATCGTGGATCGTGGCCTACACCACGCCAGATCATGTTTGGTGTAATACTTGGGTTATAATAAATAACTTATGCGAATCAAGGGTTAAATTGC
>JABMPI010000655.1 GCA_013203755.1 Bacteroidota bacterium | reverse complement strand
GTTCAGTTTCACCCAGAAGTTCCTGCCTTGTACAAAGATATGTACGTTCGCAAATTTCACCCCGAAGATTCTCCAAAAAGTTACAATGATATTATTGGGAAACAGAGTGTGAAATTCCATGAGAAATATTGGGAACATATTTCAGAGGTTTTGAGGAAAGAAAAGAATAAAAAGAGATAGAAATTCCTATCCCTGAAACAACTATTTTGTGTGGTTAAAAGCAATTACCCACAATCTCTGTAACTGAATACTTAACTCTTTTTAAACTTTAAACATAAAAACCCAAAACTTAAACTTCTTTCCTTACTTTTGCGCCCTGAAATTAAAGGTTTAGAAAAATGACATTTCTGGAAGAGATACAACGCAGGCGGACTTTTGGTATTGTAAGTCACCCCGATGCCGGGAAAACTACATTAACCGAAAAATTGCTGCTTTTTGGTGGTGCAATCCGGGTGGCGGGTGCCGTAAAAAGCAACAAAATTAAAAAGGGTGCTACTTCCGATTTTATGGAAATTGAGCGCCAGCGTGGTATTTCTGTGGCTACTTCGGTTATGGGATTCGAATACGACGGATACAAAGTAAACATCCTCGACACCCCCGGCCACCAGGATTTCCAGGAAGATACCTTTAGAACATTAACTGCTGTTGATAGCGTAATAATTGTAATTGATGCCGCAAAAGGTGTTGAACCGCAAACCGAAAAACTGATGAATGTTTGTCGAATGCGAAAAACTCCGGTTATTGTTTTTGTGAATAAAATGGACCGTCCGGCACAAGACCCATTTACATTAATGGACGAAATTGAAGAGCAGCTCAAAATTAAAATTCGTCCACTTAGTTGGCCAATAAATAACGGCCCCGATTTTAAAGGGGTTTACAATATTTTCAATAAAAGTCTAAAACTTTTTACTCCAGATATTCAAGGAATTGAAGAGCGTATAAAATTCGAAGATGTATCCGATCCCCGATTAGAAGATTACATTGGTGATGACGCAGCAGTTCTGCGCGAAGAGCTGGAATTAATAGAAGGTGTTTATCCTGAATATGACAATGCACCTTATTTAGCTGGCGATTTGGCACCTGTATTTTTTGGTAGTGCATTGTACAATTTTGGTGTTCAGGAATTGTTAGATGCCTTTGTTAAAATTGCTCCAACTCCAAAACCAAGTTTTACAGAAGAACGCGAAGTGAAGCCAGAGGAGACAGGTTTTACCGGTTTTGTTTTTAAAATACACGCCAACATCGATCCCAATCACCGAAGCAGAATTGCATTTGTAAAAATATGCTCCGGTCGGTTCGAGAGAAACAAAATGTATAAAAACATCCGTCTAGGTAAAACATTCCGGGTTTCCAGCCCCACAGCATTTATGGCATCGCAAAAGGAGATTGTTGAAGAAGCTTTCCCCGGAGATATTGTCGGGTTCCCTGATAGCGGAAACTTTATTATTGGCGATACCGTAACCGAAGGCGAAGTTATTAATTTTAAAGGATTACCCAGTTTCTCTCCGGAGATGTTCCGATACATAGAAAATGCTGATCCGATGAAATCGAAACAACTTAGTAAAGGGGTAGACCAGTTAATGGATGAAGGTGTGGCACAGCTTTTTACCAGCCAGTTTAACGGGCGTAAAATTATTGGTACAGTTGGTCAACTTCAGTTCGAAGTTATTCAATATAGATTGGAACATGAATATGGTGCAAAATGTAGATTCGATGCACTTTCGATGCACAAAGCATGCTGGATTGAAACGGAAGACCCCAAAATATTAGTTGAATTTAAAAAGCGCAAACACTTAAAAATGGCCAAAGACAAACTGGGTCGCGACGTATTTATGGCCGATTCTCAGTTTATTTTAAAAATGGCGCAGGATGAATTCAAAGACATAAAATTCCATTTTACTTCGGAGTTTTAGTTCTATTGTTGGTTGTAATTTATAGAAGAATTAATTCTGAAAGCAGTAATTAACAACACTTCTCTCCTAACTGAATAGGAGGGCAAGCTACTGTTCCATACGAACAATAAACACAACAATCGCCTTGTTTTGGTTTTAGAATTGTATGGCAATTTTCGCATTCGTAAAAAAAACTACATGCATTTTCGGGCATGGTTTCCTCTTTTCTAAAACTACATTTAGGGCATGTAATTACGGATTTTAGAATTACCGGTTTTATATTTTTAAAATCCTTTTTATTCATAAAAATAAGGTTTTAATATTTCCACTTATTTGCAATTGCTACCAAAGACAACATTACCGGAACTTCAACCAAAACGCCAACTACGGTAACCAAAGCTGCAGGCGACTGCAATCCAAACAATGCAATAGCAACTGCTACTGCCAATTCGAAAAAATTGCTTGCGCCAATCATCGCCGCCGGTGAACAAATGGCGTGGGGCAGTTTCAGTTTACGACCTCCAATCCAGGCAATAAAAAAGATGAAATAGGTTTGAATAATCAAGGGTACTGCAACCAACAAAATTATAAGTGGTTTTTCACTTATATTATTCCCTTGAAAAGCAAATAACAAAATTAAAGTAAGCAAAAGAGCAACTATTGAAACTGGTTTAAATTTTAGGAGAAATACCTTTTTAAACCACTCCCCGCCTTTTCTGCGAACAACTGTTTTATGCGTAAGATAACCTGCAACTAAAGGAACCACAACAAAAATTAACACGCTGGCAACCAATGTTTCGTAAGGAATTTGAATATTGGTAATTCCTAAAAGTAAACCAACAATTGGAATATAAGCTACTAAAATTATCAAATCATTTATCGACACCTGAACCAGGGTATAATTGGGATCGCCATCGGTTAAATAACTCCAAACAAAAACCATGGCAGTACACGGAGCTGCTCCAAGTAAAATAGCTCCTGCTATATATTCGCCGGCCAATTCAGGCGAAATTATTGCCGAATAGATTTTTGTAAAAAATATCCAGGCAAAAAAGGCCATCGTAAATGGTTTTATCAGCCAGTTAATAACCAATGTTAGCAGTAGTCCTTTTGGACGTTTTCTAATACTTTTTATGCTTGAAAAATCCACTTGTAACATCATTGGATAAATCATTAACCATACTAAAACAGCTACCGGAATATTTACTTTAAAAACTTCCAGTTTACTCACTATTTGTACACTTTCGCCAGCAAAATTTCCAATAAAAATTCCGATTGCAATACAAACTACAACCCACACCGACAGGTATTTTTCGAAAAAACCTATCTGCCTTTTTTGTTTATTCATAAAATAGATTTATTTGCAGTAACTGTAATACTGAATATGCCAACACCCGATTTTTTGAATTCGTCCAACTCTTTGTCCGACAAATAATCGGCAAGAATATTATCGGGAACAACAATCAGTTTTTCTTTATGAATTTTAATATCTGAAAAACCTTGCTTTTGAATAATTGCCAAATACTCCTCTTTCTGAAGTGCGCCAGACACACAACCAGCATACATTTCAGCGGCATCCTTTAAACCTTCCGGCAAAACACCTGACAATACCACATCCGAAATGCAAAAATGACCTGAAGGTTTTAACACCCTTGAAATTTCGCTAAATGCTTTTTGTTTGTCTGGAACTAAATTCAAAACGCAATTACTGATTACAACGTCATAGGAATTATCAGGAAGTGGCATTCCCTCAATATCTCCGCGTACAAATTCAACATTTTTGAAACCTGTCTTTTCCAGATTTATTTTAGCTTTCACCAACATCTCCTCAGTAAAATCCAATCCGGTACCTTCGCCGGTTTCTCCAACAATTGAACGGGCAACAAAACAGTCGTTACCTGCCCCACTTCCTAAATCGAGCACATTGTCGCCCAACTTAATTCCGGCATATTGTGTTGGAAGACCACAACCTAAATTAAGGTCTGCATCAGCATTGTAACCTTTCAAACTGGTATAATCGTCGTTAAAAACCGAGTAATCAGTATTGTCACCGCAGGCTTTTTCCCCACAACACGACGATTGGTTAAGAAGTATGCTTTGAGAAGCAATTTGTCCATATTTCTTCCTGACAACAAATTTTAAATCTTCAGCTTTCATAATTTTAATTTTAAGGCTGTCAATAACCATTTACAGTTTTATAACAGCGGTTTTATCTCCTCCAAATACAAATTTTCAAACTCCCGTTTTATCTCATCCCGAACACGCAGAAATTCGCTCCATACAAATTCTTTGCTTCCCACAGCATGCGATGGGTCATCAAACCCGATATGCAATCGATGTTTTACTTTGCCAATAAACGCAGGGCATTTTTCGTTGGCTCCTCCACACACAGTAATTACGTAATTCCAGGTTTCCTTTAAATATTTTTCCACTGAATCGGAAGTGTGGTTGCTAATATCGATTCCTATTTCCTGCATTGCAGTTACCGCTCCGGCATTCAATTTTCCCGACGCTTCTGTGCCGGCAGAAAACACCTCTATTTTCTTATCAAACGATTGAAGGAAACCGTGCGCCATTTGGCTACGACACGAGTTACCTGTGCAAAGTATTAATACCTTCATTTATATTTAAATAATTTATTTTTGTTGTATAAGTTTTGTCTTCAAATCTGCCGACGAAATAAATCCGTAATGCCTGAAAAATTCCTTTCCATTTTTGTCGAGCAATATTTGCATAGGAACAGCCGAAATACCATAATATTTCATTAAATCCTGATTTTCAGATTTCATAATATGAAGAAAAACAACATTCACTTTAACCTTTTTCAAAACTTTAATTTCCTCTAAAACTGGTTCCATTTGTTTACACACGGCACAGCCGGTAGAACTAAATTCCAAAAAAGTGAATTCAAAATCTTGTTTGTTTTTTTGGTAATTATAATTCTTTTGAACCATCTCTTCTGCCGACAAAATAACTTCCGGACTGGCTTGCTTTTGCAAAGTATTTGAAATAAATTCATTCAAATTATTTTTGTTTACATATGCTATTAAAAGCAATAAAACCAAAACAGATAACAATACTATAGGCCAATTAATCTTTTTCATTTTCAGCAACTAAAATTCGTCCGCAATCCTTTTAAACCTGTGCAACTGCGGTATTATACAATTTATCAACCAGTTCAGGTGTTGCAGGTGTTTTACCTTTTTCATACCCCAAATCAGTTAACATGAGGTGAATAAAATTATTCAACCCATTTTTTTCAAATGTCTTTTTCCCACAATCCAATGCACAACCATCAATTACAAGCATATTTGTATCACGAACAGAATCAATCATTTCCAAAATTCCGGCACTTACAAAAGCCAGACATTTCATATTCCTAACCTTATTTTTATGTAATTCACGTGCAACCAGGTCACTGGCATGTCCTAAATCGGCAGCACCTGAACAGGCAAAAACAGTACAATTTTCGGGGGAGCTACAACTACAACCACTATTTTGTTCCATGATAATAAAGTTTAAATTATAAATTAAT
>JABMPI010000065.1 GCA_013203755.1 Bacteroidota bacterium | reverse complement strand
TTATCAAAATCTAATGTTGATTCACCTTTCAAAAGTCGCAACAAACTTTTTCCATCGGTTTTTTGCTGTAAGTTAACACCTGCTATCTCGGCTGCCGTCGCATAAAAGTCAATCAGCCAAACCGGTTTATTAATTGTTTTTGAAGCATATCCGGGATACGAAACAAAAAACGGAATCCGAATCCCTCCTTCCAATGCAGAGAATTTACCGCCACGAAAAGGCCCTTTATTTTTTAAATAGGGATCGTCGGGCCAGTTTTTATTAGCGTTTCCTCTGCCCATGTAACCACACATGGAATAGCCATTATCCGAGGAGAAAAATAGGATCGTATTTTTATACTGCCCCGTTTCTTTGAGGTGAGAAATAAGATTCCCAACAAAAGAATCCAGACGTTTTACCATTGCTCCCCACTCTCGCTGTCTTTGCGGCAAAACAGTGTTATCCTTCATTTCACCCAAATCGTCGATAATAAGCGGACCGTGTGGTAACTGAGTTGCATAGTAAAGAAAAAATGGTTGCTCGCCTTTTCTGTTTTTATTTAAAAAGTGAAAAGCTGCTTTGTCCATTTCATTTTGTGAGTAAACCGCTTTTGACGGATCATCCAATTCAGAAAGAATCAGCTTCCCCTTTTCATCGTATTCATTTAACAATTTTGGTTCTTTGCTGGAATTCATTGTATACCGTCGCTGCATGTCGAATTGATAATTCCCGGGGTATTCAATTTTCACACCGTTTTCAATTAAATAGAAAGGGAAAAATGTATGTGCCCGCTGTTGATCGTAAAATCCGAATGCGTAATCGAAACCTTGTTTGTGCGGCACACCTTCAGTTCCAGGTAACCCAACTCCCCATTTTCCAACAAAGGCAGTATTGTAACCTGCGTCTTTTAAAACTTCAGCAACAGTTACCACACTGTCTGGAATAAATTCCTGACCTCGCGCGCTGGCGTTAATCCGAATTGGTGCGTGCCCGGCATGCAAACCAGTTAATAGAGTTCCTCTGGAAGGAGCACATTCCGGAGCACCTGCGTAAGCTTGAGAAAAACGAACTCCCGACTTTGCCAAAGCATCTAAATTGGGTGTTTCGTATTGTGTTTGCCCGTAACAACTTAAGTCGCGATAGCTTAAATCGTCGGCCAGGATGTAAATGATGTTTAACTTTTCCGGCTTCGAAGTCTCTTTTATTTGGCAACTGAGCAGGAATAGAAGTAGTAGAATCAGAACGATATTTTCCAGGTATGTTTTATTCATAATAAACGTTCGTTTTACATAAATAGGTAAAAATTTTAAGGTTGCCGAAAATCTAATTGTGCTTCTCTTTTGCCATATAATCCTGCACTTTTCCACCAAAAGGAAATCCTTCAGTTTCTGTACGTGCATCTTCAAAAAGTTTTTCCATTTTTAAAACGATTTCAGGATGTTCTCCAGCTAAATTATTGGTTTCATAACTATCTTCTTCCAGATTATACAATTCCGTTTCTGATTCACTTCCATAACGTACAGCTTTCCAGTTCTCTTTTCTAACTGCCTGGCGAAAGCCGCCTTTTGGCATTTTTCTGTTCCAACCATCCAGCTGTAATTCCCAATAAAGGTAATCGTGTTTCTTTTGCTCTTTACCTAATAACTCGGGTAAAATTGAAATACCGTCAGATTGAGAAGGAGTTTCAATTCCGGCAACTTCAGCAAAAGTGGGCATAAAATCGTAAAATGCCCCCTGATGATTTGAAATAGTTCCTTTTTCTATTTTATCTTCCCAGTAAGCAATTAATGGAGTTCTAATTCCTCCTTCATACATATCTCGTTTAAAACCCCGCAATCCACCGGTACTTTTAAAAAAGTTGTGGTCGTGCCCTTCGTGATGTGCGCCATTATCGCTTGTAAAAATAACCAATGTATTTTCCAATTCACCATCATCTTTGAGACGTTTTAAAAGCCTACCAATCTGCCCATCAAGCAGTGTAATTTTTGCTGCATGAGTTCGTTCCTTTTCTTCCCAACCTTTATCTGCATACAATTCTTTATTGCGAATATAACGTTCGTGTCCGTGGGGAATGCGGTACGACATAAATATAAAAAATGGTTTATCATCTTCTTTTTCATCCAGGTATTCCATTACAAAGTTGGTACGGAATACATCTATACAATCGTATTTATCCTGATCGTAAGACATGGTATCGCGATCATCATTAATCCAATGCACTTTTTCTTCAAACTCTTTTCCACCAAAACGAGAAGCCCACTGTTCTTGCACAGCAAAATCAAAACCCCGGTTCATAGCCCAGGTCGATTCGTCATTTGGATTATCAAGGTGCCATTTTCCAATAAATGCAGTTTGGTAGCCGGCTTCTTTCATCATTTCGCCTAAAGTTATTTCATCCTTCTTTAACGGAACGCGTTTCCAAACATCATTCTCAAAAATTCCATTGTTACCACGAATGGTTGAGTGCCCGGCATGTTTACCGGTCATTAATACCGCACGCGATGGCGAGCAAACCGAAGTGCCGGCATAAAAATCGGTAAACCGCATACCTTGTTTGGCTAAATTGTCGAGTACCGGAGTTTGAATAACTTCTTGTCCGTAGGAGCCCAATTCTCCGTAACCAAGGTCGTCGGCAAGTAGAAATAAAATGTTAGGCTTTTTTACCTGTGCTTTTTCTTTTGGTTGATTTTTGCAGGCTGTAAAAATCAGGGCGAAAATTGATATTAGGATTAATGTTGATTTCATATTCTTAAAGATTCTAATATTTATTCTTACAAATAATGATGATAATTTTATGAAAAGTACGTTTTCTAAACATAGCTATTTTATTTTTCAAATCTGACTTGTAATTTGTGTGAAATCCTAATACTTCATCCCAATAACTTTATCTCTCAAATGACTTGAAAGATCGATGTATTCTTTTTCGAAGTCGATTTCACAAATTAAAACACCACTGACATTTCGCTTTAGTTTTCCAAAAACTCCGCCGTCTGGTTGAACCACAAAAGCAGGAAAACTTTGTTGCCTTTTGCAAGTGTTAGCACCACTTATCCAGAGTTTATTGTTGGCGGCATATCCTCGTACATATCCGGGAATAACTTCACCCAGATTTTTACCTTCGCTCTGATATTCTTCTTCGGATAAATTACCATCGTACCACGATTGGAAAAGCAATTGAACACCTAATTTGTAATACTGTCGATACAATTCGGGGTAGCGCCATTCGTGGCAAATTAAAAGGCCACACTTTATTCCTTTTAAGTTGAAAACCCCGGTCTTGTTTCCAGCAGAATACCAATCCATATCGAATGCAGCAAGCAAACGTTTGTCGTAACGAGTTTCAATTTCGCCCTTATCGTTTATTACAAAAAGACAATTATATGGCTTCTCCATTTCACCCTCAAAAAGGTGGGTTCCAAAAATTAACCAGATGTTGTGGAGTTGGGCAAGTTTACAAATTTGTGCAATGCCAGTTTGAATTTTGTTATTGGAATCAGCGGTGAATTCCTTAAAATCGATTCCTGCATAACTACTTAAACTGCATTCGCAGAAATGGATAACATCAGCTCCTTTTTCCGCAGCAAATTTAATTTGCTTTTTCATTGTTGCCAGATTCTTGTCAATATTAGCATCGACGGCAAACTGACTGCTTGCTATTTTAAGCTTTCTGGACATTTTCCTGAAATTATGACATTAATAAAAGAGCTTCCTTACCGGTCATTCCAACTTTTACACCCAATTTTTCTGCTGCTTCGCTTACAGTTATTACATTGGCAACTAATAGGTCGTCGGTTGATTTCACCCCGGTAACAATAGCGCAAACATCGCCCACTTTGTTAGCCACTTCTGCTTTGATATAGCCACAAGCTAGAAATCCTTTTTCTGAAGTAATGATTAGAATGTTTGTATTTGTTGTCGCAATTGCGTGGGCTTTAAATTCTTTTCCTTCAATATTCATTATTGGTCAAATTGAGTTAAATTTAAATTCAGACTATATTTTTGGTTTGAATAATACATTTCATTCCAGGCGGTTTTCTTTTGTGAGGTCGCACTCATTCTTCCCAAAATAGCTGAAAGTGTTGAATTTGCACCTGACTCTGCTTCATTGATTAACTCGCCTGTTTCTATACTATTTATAAATGCTTTTACTTTATTCGAATTTGCATCGTGCAACGAAGAGGTAAATACGCCAGCTGCTTTTTGCTCAGGCGTAGGTTCTTGTCCTCGCAAAACTCCCGAATCCCATGGATTTTCGCCTTCGATGTAAACGCCACGACTGTAATGCGCTTCTGCAATTCCTTTTGTTCCTATAAACCGGGCACAAACATCGCCAAACTTTGCACCAAACTGGGTGGAATGTATACTTGCATTCATTGCATCGGGATAGGCATAAATTGACTGGTAGTTGGTAAAAGTATCTCCAAAATCAGGCTCCCCTTTTCGGTTTCCGTTTCCAATGGCATCTTCGGGTACCTCGTTCATTACCCAATTACAAACATCAATCATATGAATTCCCTGATCGAGCAAAATTCCACCGGAAAGTTCACGAAAATGAAAATGGTTTCGAATCATAAATTCTTCATAAGAATTTCCAACAGGCTGAACTTTTTTTACTGGAGAAGATATATAATACAATTGAACATTAACCACTTCTCCAATATCTCCTTTTCTTATTCGTTTAGCCATTTCTACATAAGGCGAAGCATGGCGTATTTGAAAACCAATGGCAACACTTACTTTGCCCATTGCCTTTTTACCAGTTTGTATCACTTTTTTACAACCTTCAACATCGGGTGCTGCCGGTTTTTCGCAGTAAACATGTTTCCCGGCTTCAACAGCTGCATCTAAAAAAGTAGGGTGTGTATATGCCGGCGCCGATACCAAAACTGCATCTACATCCGAATCGTTTACCAATTTTTGATAGGCTTGTGAACCTTGGTACATTTTTGATTTATCGATGGAAACACCACCATTCTCTTTGTTTAATTGGTCAAATTTAGGTTTGGCTTTTTCCAATTGGTAATCAAACAAATCTGCCATTGCAATAATTTGTCCGCTGGTATGTTTTACCATATTCGAAATAACTGCTGTTCCTCTTCCGCCACAGCCAATTATGCCCAGGCGAATAGCTGAGTTTGCTTTTGAGCCAAAAACGGTTGTTGGCTTTAAAATGGTAAATGCTGAAATTGCGGCTGTGTTTGCCAGAAATTTTCTTCGGTTAATCGATTTCATTTTAAATTAATTTAGATAATAGGTAGCATTCAAAGGTAAAAATAAATGAAAACATCCATTCCCATAATTCTTTTGACGAAAGAATACATTTTGTTTGTTAACTAAAATCTCCTTTGTTATTTTCTAATTGAAAAGAATTTCGTTTAATTAGCCTTTTTTTTTGAATTTATAGATGAAAAATAAAACGTGTATTTTATATTGTAATTGCGGGGCTGGAATAATTTCAGAAGAAAAACAGGAAAAGCTGAAGCAAAGTATTGGAAAATTCCAAACTGATGTTTATGAACTTCACGATTTGTGTGCCTGTTCGCTTACCGAAAAAGATTTTTTGAATGAAGTTGGGAAAACCTACCAAAATAAATTCGTAGTTGCTT
Source organism: Bacteroidota bacterium (assembly GCA_013203755.1). Lineage (GTDB taxonomy): Bacteria > Bacteroidota > Bacteroidia > Bacteroidales > Prolixibacteraceae > Draconibacterium. The sequence goes on along the minus strand of JABMPI010000065.1, from coordinate 15,833 downwards.
GTTATCCAAGGGCTGTAAAAAACCTTTTGAAACAAAACAAAATTGATTTCGGAGATTTTGAAACTTTGAATTTTAGAGAAGCATCGGCTGAGCAAATTAATGAAAAGCTTAAAAATGACTTTAATTTATCTTTGGGAAATGCCAGTTATCAAATTAAAGAGAGCAAATTAAAAGTTCCTGCCTGGTTTCCAATAATCGATAACTCTCTCTGTACGCTTTGTGGGCAATGTTCCCGGTTTTGTCTTTTTGGTGTTTACAAATTCAATAAAAAAAGTTTAAACGTTGTTAATCCACTGGCGTGTAAAAACAATTGCCCCGCTTGTGGACGAACTTGTCCGGCATCAGCAATAATTTTTCCACGGTTGCCCGAGAATTCTGTTCTTTCAGGAGCTGAACCAAACAACGAAAAGGTGCAAAAACAGGAAGGAAATGGTAGCTTATTTGTTCTGTTGAATGAACGAAATAGTGCCAGAAAAAATATTTTCAGACAAGGATTTATAAAACAGGCCGAAAAAGAACGAAATAAAGCCCTCGAAGAATTGAAAAAAGGATTGAATAAAAAAGAATAATATGCTAAAACAATTAGTATTAAAAACCGATAAAAAATGCCTGTACAAATTTGTATATAACCTGGGAATAAAAGGGGCTATTAGTTTTAACCGGTTTCAAAAGCGATTAAAAAAGGGTGAATTTTTTCCTGCTTTTCATTTTATTTCGGTTACCGACGATTGCAATTTGCACTGCCAGGGATGCTGGGTTACCGGGAAGATAAAAAATAGCAGAATGAGTCCTGAACAACTGGACAGCATTATTACACAATCGAAAAATCAAGGCTCCTATTTTTTTGGAATTTTAGGTGGCGAACCACTACTATACAAACCACTTTTTGATGTTTTTAAAAAACACAGCGACTGCTACTTCCAGCTGTTTACCAACGGAACACTTTTAACGCCAGAGGTTGCCGAGGACTTACGAAAACTGGCAAATGTAACGCCACTAATTAGTTTCGAGGGCGATCAGGAAGTGGCAGATGTCAGGCGGGGTGGTTCCGATGTTTATGAAAAAACACAGTCGGCAATTGTAAATTCTACACAAGCCGGATTAGTAACCGGTGTGGCCATGAGTGTTTGCAAATCGAATTTGGAACTTGCTTTTTCCGAAGATTTTATTCATTCGCTAATAGATAAAGGAGTTACTTATTTGTGGTACTACGTTTATCGCCCAGTTGGCGAAAATGCCTCGGTTGAACTCGCTCTGTCAAAAGAGGAGATTGAAAAATTACGTGCTTTTTTAGTTGATGCGCGCACAAAATATAACATTGTAATTGTTGACGCGTATTGGGATGAAGACGGAAATGGATTGTGTCCGGCCGCATCTGGTTTGAGCCATCATATTAATGCTTCAGGAGACATCGAACCTTGTCCGGTAATTCAGTTTGCCACCGATAATGTGAGCGATGGAAAATTGACTGACATATACAGGAATTCAACTTTTTTAAAAGAATTCAAAACCGAAATACCAAATAAAACAACGGGATGCATTGTTATGGACGATCCACAATGGCTTGTGGATTACACGGAAAAACATGCAGCAAAAGATACTTCGGGGCGGGGAAATGAAGCGGAGCGATTAGCAGCAATGCAAAAAGTTCCAAGTCACGGTTCCATTAAATCTATTCCTGAAAAAAACAGGTTTTATCGATTTGCAAAAAAACGCGCCTTTTTTGGATTAGGAGCATACGGTTGATTCATGAATAAATCGAAAAGAATATTAAAAGTCCCACAGGAATCGTTTTTGCGGAACAGGCTTCGCAAAGAATCGCGCATACTTGTTCAAAGTAAAAAACTGCTCCCTCCGGCAAGGTTCGAAACTTTGGAAAAATTGGCCGTTCAATTGCTCAATAAATTAGAGATTTCGAAGGATTATATCGATTTTGCCATTGTTTTAATTGGAAACGAAACCTGGCGCGAAACCGTAAAAGCCACGCCTATCAATCGCCGACTTTTATTGCTGCCTCAATGTTTAAAAAACAATGTCACCTGCAAGGGCGTTTTCGACGAATTGGGTTTGAATTGTGCCGGATGCAAAGGCTGTTTAATAGATGATATTTTAATAGCAGCCGAAAAAATGGGATATGCAACGCTGGTAGCCGAAGGTACTACGGTTGCTGTTGGTTTGGTGGAAGAAGGTGCAATTGATGCAGTAATCGGCGTAAGTTGTATGCCGGTTTTGCAACGTTCATTCGAACCGGTTTCCAATGCTGCAGTACCCGTAATTGGGTTGCCCCTTATGTACGACGGATGCGACAGCACAAAAATCGATAGCAAATGGCTTTTGGATGAAATCAAATCGTTTGAGGAAAATGCTGACTTAAAACCTTTGTCTGTTTCTTTATTGAAATCCCGGATTCAGAAATATTTTTCAGAAGAATCGGCAAAACTGTTTTTCCCAGAGTCGGGAGAATCTGAACAATTGGCAAAAGAATACCTGCTAATTGGTGGTCAACGGATGCGTCCGTTAATGTCAGTTCTGAGTTATCTTGCTTATTCGAAAAAAAATAGCGAAACTATTTTGTCTTCATTGTCAATGATTATTGAATGTTTTCACAAAGCATCGTTGGTTCACGACGACATTCAGGATAATGCAGACTTGCGGTACAATACGAAAACGGCACATAAAAAGCACGGAATTCCAGTAGCCATAAATATTGGCGATTATCTGATTGGAAAAGGGTACCAGATTTTATCGAATTTGCCTGTTGATGATGGACTTATCGCAAAATGTTTGAAAAAAATTACACTTTCCCACGTAAAACTCACTCAAGGACAAGGCGCGGACATTTTGCTATATTCTCAGAAAAACGAGTTAAATACGGAAAAAGCTTTTCACATTTTTAAATTAAAAACCGGGGAAGCATTAAAAGTTGCACTTTTATTGGGTGCAATTTTAGGTGGCGCAGAAGAAAATGAAGTTAAAATTTTAGAGCAATTTTCTGATTGGTTTGGGATAGCCTACCAAATTCGTGACGATTTAAATGAATTTCAAGAGAATAATAGAGAAGAAAAAATAAATGATTTCCCATTTTTAATTGCTCTTTTAAATGAGTACTATTCTGAGAAAAACAATATACTTTCAGAAAAAGCACTTTCTGATATCGGTGAATTCAGAAAGCAAATAGTCGCGGGAAACTTAATTTTAAAAGCCGAAAATATTTTGAATGAATATGTGGATAAATGTTATTCTCAGCTCGATGAACTTCAAAATGCTAAACTCCGACTAAGTTTGTACGGTGTAATAGGGAAAATATTCAAACCAATAAATGCAAACGAATAGTAACAAAGATATTCCTGTTTATCTGCAAATCATTAAATACATTAAGTCTGGATTTACTGTTTTGGATGAAACAATTCAGCAAGAAATAATTGCTTTTTTAAAAAGCCAGCAACATAAAAGTGGTGGTTTTACCGACCGTGCCGGAAATCCTGATCTCTATTATTCTTTGTTTGGTTTTTGGCTCTCCCTGGCAGCCGGCAGTCAAAATTTGCTCGAAAAATTTGAATTGTATATAAATTCTCAGAAAGAAAACCAGTCGCTTGGAGCCATTGAACAAATGGCACTCGTTTTAATAAACGCAGAACTTTTAAAAACTCATAAAAGCCAATCTTTACTTTCATTATTCACAATGGTTTTTATAAAAGGAAGAAAAATTGAAATCTCTTATAAGATTTTTTTATTGACTCTGGCTGTTGATTCCCAAAACAGAAACAAAAGCGTTTACTATTTTTTTGCAAGAATTGGATTATACTTTTACAAACTACACGGGAATTTGCCTTGTAGTATACAAGCTGCCTTAACTTTTGCAAAACAGAAAGTGGGACTAAAATTTACAAAAGAGCAAGAAAAATTGGTGTCGTATTACGTAAAAGAGGGAGGTTTTAAGACATTCGATTCTATTTTAAGCAGCGACATTTTATCTACTGCTGTTGCCCTATTTGTACTGCGAAAAACGGATTACGATTTAAGACTAATTGCCCCAGATTGTCTGGAATTTGTTCAGAATAATTATAACTCCGGAGCTTTTTTATCGGGTGATGGAGATAAAACCCGCGATTTAGAATATACTTTTTATGGCCTGCTGGCTTTGGGAACTTTGGTAGAAGATAGTAATGGAAAATAATCTGAATAATAGATTTAAGGAACTATCCGATTTGCTGGTGGAGCAAATAAATGTGGAAGGTTTCTGGACTGGTGAATTATCGTCGAGTGCACTTGGCGTTGCAGTTTCTATTGCAGCACTGCATTTTGACGACCCCAATAAAAACAGGAAGGAGATTGTAAGCGGACTCGATTGGCTTAAAAACAACATAAATAGTGATGGTAGTTTTGGCGATACTCCTGAAAGTCCCGGAAATATTTCAACATCGTTATTGGTTTATGCAGCTTTAAATCTCTATTCTTCTGAAAATAACAGCCTGAAAAATCTTCAAAATACCCTTGCAGATTATCTTCAAAAAGAGTCGATTGATGTAAATTCAACCCAGATTTCGAAAGCTATTTTGGCACATTACAAAAAAGATTATACTTTTTCGGTGCCCATTTTAACCATGTGTGCACTTTGTGGAATTCCCGCTAAAAATGGGTTTGAACACATTCCACAATTGCCATTCGAATTATCTTTGCTTCCTCAAAAGTTTTACCGAAGCCTTAATTTGAGTGTTGTGAGTTACGCCATTCCAGCACTTATTGCAGTTGGAATTGTAATCTTTAAAAAGAAAAAACCGGGTTTGTTGGGGAAGTGGATTCGTGAATGGTCAGTAACAAAAGCATTGCGTATTTTACAAAAATCGTTACCCGAAAGTGGTGGTTTTTTGGAAGCGATTCCATTAACTGCATTTGTTACATTGAGCCTTATTAATGCTGGATTTAAAGAAATGGATGTGGTTAAAAAGGGCATCGTTTTTTTGAAAAGAACACAGCGAAACGATGGCGGCTGGCCCATTGATGTTGACCTTTCGACGTGGGTAACAACCTTAAGCATCAAGGCACTCCGTTCGAAAAAAGACGAAGTACTTTCAGCTACTCAGCAAAACGTGCTGGTAGAACATTTAAAATCCATTCAGAATAAGGAAATTCATCCGTTTAATGGAACCAGACCGGGAGGTTGGGGATGGACTAACTTTTCCGGTTCTGTGCCCGATTGTGACGATACGCCGGGTACAATCTTGGCATTGCTTCAATTGAAATCTTCAGAGGAGATAAAATCGGAAGTGATTGCCGGAGCAAAATGGTTATTACAACTTCAGAATAATGATGGAGGGTTCCCTACATTTTCAAAAGGATGGGGAAAGTTACCCTTCGACCAAAGTTGCGCTGACTTGACCGGACACTGTATTTTGGCAATTTCCGCAACCTTGAAAAATTATCGGGATGAAATTACAGTGTCGGAATTAAACTCATTTGAAAAAGCTACGAAAAAAGCAGCCGGTTATTTGCAAAAACATCAACGGGAAAATGGTTCCTGGCTACCTTTGTGGTTTGGAAATCAGCATACCAAAAACCACGAAAATCCGGTTTATGGAACTGCCCGGGTTTTAACTTATTTGCAGGATGCCATTGTAATTGATCCATCAAACCATGTTTTGCAGAACACGCTTCAACCAATGATTAATACTGCTATTCAATTTCTTATTCATGTACAAAACATTGATGGAAGTTGGGGAGGAGATTATAAAATAATTGGAACCATTGAAGAAACCTCGCTTGCAATTTCTGCTTTAATTGGAACTAAACATAAAATTGTCTGCCAGAAAGGTTTCCAATGGTTAGACCAATATTTCATAAAAAACGGACTAAAACCAGCTCCAATTGGATTGTACTTTGCATCGCTTTGGTACGATGAAAAAATGTATCCGTTAACGGCGTATCTTGAAGCTGTTTCCCGGTCAATTGAAGTTCAACAATAAGCTGTTCAATTTTTAAAACCCATTTTATTCCCTGATTAATGGTTGGTGCAATAGCCTGAATTCCTATTCCTCATTTATACAAAGTTGCAGATGACGGAGCCGGTTTTTCATTTGTTCCTTTTACAGGAACTTTTAATAGTTTGCACCTGAATTATACTTTTTAGAATAATTTGTCAGCTTTTATAAGCAGGCAAACTAAAATAAAATTGACTCCCTTCACCCTCTTTACTCTCAACCCAAATTTTGCCACCATTTATTTCAACAAACTCTTTACAAAGAATGAGTCCTAAACCAGTTCCTCTTTCGTCAGCTGTGCCAACTTTTTGAATGGTATTTTCAATTTTAAAAAGCTTATTAACAGTATCAATACTCATCCCAACTCCATAATCCTGCACAGTAATTATGCAAAATTCATTTTCTTGATGCGTTGATACTTCAATTTTGCTTTTCTGATAGGAGAACTTAATTGCATTATTTATTAAATTACGAACAATACAATTCACCATATTATAATCCGCAAGCACTCTTTCTTTTGATGGATTTTCAATACAGATATTAATTCCTTTAGCTTTTGCTGTTTCCTCAAAAAAAGATGCATTTAATGTCAGAATTTCATTTAACACTAGCGAATCAGGGTTAAATTCTATACTTCCGGTTTGGGCACGTGCCCACTCTAACAAATTTTCCAATAAGTTATAACCCGATGTTGCTGTTTGAAACATGCCATCAATTAGTTGTTCAAAATCATGGGAATTTCTTATCTCGGGATTCCTAATCATAATATCAGACAATCCAATTAGCACATTAAAAGGATTTTTAAGGTCGTGTGCAATTATTGAAAAGAATTTATCTTTAGTTGCATTTAATTCGATTAGTTTTTTTTGGTTGATTTCCAGTTTCTTAAAATTCTCTTCAAGTAAATATTTCTGATTGTCTATTGTTTTGTAATTCAACTCTAACTGTGCATTATGTTTTCTTTTTGAAACATAAAAATAGAGTACAATCGCAATTAGTATAACCAGCAATACAATTGAAAATATAGCAATTTGTAAATTGTATCGAATATGAATTATATCGTTTTGATTTTTTTGATTAACAAGTTCTTGTTCAATAAGTAATCTAGTCCTTTCTTCTTTTGATGCTTCTTCAAGTTCAAATTTTCCGAGAAGTTTTACTATTTCATTTGGTTTAAAGGACTCATCTATTTCATTAGCCATTTGAATAAACTTATATGCTTCAACAGATTTCCCAAGTTCCGAAAAGGCCTTTGCTTTGCTTAAATACAACTCATTAAGGGCATCGTGTATTTGCAATTGCTTGTATAAACCAATCGCTTGATCATAAAGATTTAAACAATCTTCATATTTCTTTTCATTTAGCAGTAAATCGGCTTTGAGACAAATTATATCCGTTTTTAATCTTGGATAGTTGATACTATCATTTATATTCTTCGCCAAATTGATATAGACTTTTGCCGAATCAGGTTGGTTGGTATCAATATAATAATTAGCAAAATCAATATATGTCTGAGTTAAACGGTACTTATCTTTAATTTCAGAAATTAATTTTTTTGCACTTATAAAGTTATCTAATGCATTGTCGTAACGTTGAAGTTTAACATTTATTTTCCCTACATCTATGTACGATAGTGCAATATTTTCCAGATTTTCAAGCTTTAACCCTACCGCCAATGATTTATTGTAATATTTGAGCGAAGAGCTATATTCTTTTAAATTTTTATATATAGCTGCTATATTACCATATACTTGTGATTGGGCATATGTCTCATTCAATTTCTCAGAAATATTCAAAGACTTAATAAAATACTCCAGGCTTTTCTTTTTGTTTATGCCATATGAGTACAAAACACCCAGGTTATTATAGCATCCTGCAAGGTGAATTAAATCACCCATTTCAATAATATTATTACTAGCCTTTTCCAAGTTATCTATGGCTTTAATAAATTCACCCGTTTGGTCATAATAGTAGGCAAGTAAAAAGTAAGCTTTAGCTTCGCCCTCTTTAAATTTGATTTGTTTAGCAAGTTCTAGGGCTTTATTTGCATATAAAAAAGCACTATCAACGTCTGTCAAAGCAAACAGATCGGCAATAGAATTGTAATTATTAACTATTGTCTCATTGTTGGTTTCAACTAAATTAATAACTTTAATAGAATCTATTTTGTGTTGATTTTGACCTAATACAAAGCCTGAATGAAGGAATAGAAACGTAAAAAAAAGAATGAAAAATTCAGATGATTTTTTGCCCATGTTTAAATATTAAAATCTTGCTTAAATATAGAAAAAAAGATACTAATTATGCTTTTGCTTAAAACCAACTTCAAACTGTTAACAATAATACTAAAATCTAAGAAGTCTAATTTTAGTCAATATAATACTTGAAAATGAAAAGATTTCTATCCTTATAAATTGTCTCAATTAGGATGGAATCCTTACCATTTTTAGAAATATCGTTTTCTCCGACTTAGGAAAATCAGAGTCCCAATCAGTTCATAACCAGTTTTACCTGCCCACTAAACTCTATTTCCGATGGAAGTATTTTCATATAATTTCCCCAGAGTAGACTAACGTAATCCCACTGGTCGTTAACAATCAACGTGTTTTCACCTGCAATAATATCGTACCTGCAAGCTTGCCTTCCTTCAGAGAATACCTCAATTTTTGAATTCGATTTTGTTTTTAATGAATAAGAATAGATATTCTCTTTTAACGAACGTGCGATATTTGTGAACGGTAACTTTTCTTCCAGTCCAAAATAGTAAAAACCTTTTGAGTCCATTTCCCAATTATGGTCGGGCTTTTGGCGATATTTCATTTCTGGTTTGCTATTCAAATCTACTTCTCCATTAGCTTTTCCCATGTGCGATTCCGGATAAGCACTAAAGTAAGGATTCCTTTTCCATGCTAATTTTTCAAAAAATTCTCCGGTAATAAATTTCAAACCAAGCTCCTGAATTGTTTTTCCATCGGGTGCATTTTCAATTTTATAATCAATATTAAAAACTCCATTTTCATCAATTACAATTGTAAAATGAGCTGCAATACTATCGTAAACACCATCTGTATTAACAACAACTACCCCATCCTCAATTTCACAACTTAAATGTACACATTGCCAGTTTTCCGCATAATCCTGCATGGTAATGGTTGAATACTGGACACGCTTTCCGGGTAATTTTAGGTTAATATAAGGGCCTGATTTAATTATGATTTCATTGTTTGCCTTTACATTTTCAATCAACCCTGTTCTCTTATTTACATTCAACACCAAATTTTTTCCAGTAATAGTAAGCTGCTCTTCAGTTTCACCAACACTCAAATTCCCACTATTACAAACCGGTATTTCAAGCTCTTTTTTTCCCAACTGAATGTTGTATTCATCCACTAAAAAAGTATCATTCTGATAAAAACAGATATTCAATTTTTCTGATGAATTCCAATTGTTTGCAGGAAAATTCAACTCCCCTTTTGCATGAGGTTCAAGATTCACATTTTTAAGCTCACCCGATTTGCCACCATATTTCCAGATAATTTTCAATTCACTAAAATTGGTATGGTCGAAACGGTTGTGTACAGAAATTGCCAGTTCTTTATCGACTAGAAATTCATCAATTTGTTTGCTATAAATTTTTGTTGGTGAATAGGCTTTTTTTGTTCCCCAAAATTCCGGTTTTTTGCGCCGCCACGAATCTACAATTCCCCATTCTCCATAGCCCACAGTTGGTCCCATGTAGGTGGATGGAATAATAGTTGGATCAAGAATTCCCCACCATTCATTAAATCCCTCCAAATTTTCGGGCAACATAAATGTTTCATCTAACATGCACCAAATTGCACCGCCCAAACCACCGTCGGCATCAAAACAATTGGTCCACATTTTATCTAAACTTTCTCCCCAAAAATTGCGCACATTCGGGTCGAAACGTATTGTTGGATTGTTGTAACAAGCCACGTGCGCCCACTCATCGTAAAGCATCGGCATTTCTTTTGATGAAAAGTCTGTAGTTGAAATTCCGTATTGATTCAATTTGCCTTCCCAACTTGGGTAGTGCATACTTACAATGTCATAATTTTTAACTGTGTCGGGAACTTGCCCCGGGTAACTATAAATAATCGGGCGGGTTAAATCATTTTGCTTCATCCATTTATACGATTCAATAAAATTATCACCGAAATTATTTTCGTTTCCAATGGACCAAATTGTTACACTCGGATGGTTGCGATGATTTTGCACCATCTCCTCCAGTTGAGAAAGGTAGCGGCTTTTAAATTTAGGGTCGTTATGCGATGCTCCCAATGCTCGATACGCTTCGGTTCGGTGCGAACCCACAAAACAAACTGCAGTTTCGTCTTCAACATAAATTCCATATTCATCGCAATAACTTAAAAATGCTTCCGAAGGTGGATAATGCGAGGTACGGATAAAATTCATGTTGCACTCTTTTGCCAGTTGAACATCCAGCAAGTCGTATTCTGCGGTAGTCATTCTCCCCAATGTTGGATGAATATCGTGGCGGCAAGCTCCCCGCAATTTTACTTGCTTTCCATTTACACGCAGTTTATTACCATCAACCGCCACTTCGCGAAAACCTATTTTTTTAGCTGTTTTTAGAATTCCATTTCCGTTTTCGATAAGCGAAGTTACAACCCTGTATAAGTTTGGATGTTCGGCATCCCACTTTTTTGGATTATTAACAGGAATAGAAAACTGTCCGGTTTGTGAATTAACTTCTTTTTGAATCTCAGTAATCAATGTATTTTCAGCATCAAAAAGTTCAATGTTTATTTTTGCTGGAGATGAGTGTGCTAATTCGTAAAATACTTTCAGTTCAGCATTTTTATAATCTTCATCCAAATCAGTTTCAAAATAAAATTTTTTGAAGTTTTGTTTTGGTAAAGCCACCAATTCCACATCGCGAAGAATCCCTCCAATCTGGTGCTTGGCGTAACCACTTCCAAAAGAGATATCATCGGTACGGTCAACTATTTCAACGGTTATGTTTGCATTTTCTCCTGCGTTTACAAACTCCGTAATATCGCAACTCCACTTGGTAAAACCACCGAAATGTTCGCGTATAAATTGCCCGTTTACCCAAATTCTTGCATAACTGTACACTCCATAAAAGTTAAGTTGAATTTGTTTCTCATTGTAATCTTCGGGAATTGCAAATACCGTTTTGTATATGTAAGGCGTGTCGTGTTTTATGGCAAAACCCTGCATCTGGCATTCACCCGGAACCTGAATGTCTGCCCAATTTTGAAAATCAACTTCATTATTCCAAAAATTTTCGGGAGGTGTCATCGTGAATTTCCAGGTTCCGTTTAATGAAATTTCTGGATTATCGACTCCGGCAACTTCAATGTTTTTGATTTCAGATTGTTTGTTACAACCGAATAAAACAATGGCTAAAAAAAGTAGAGTTGGAAATAGTTTAGACTTCATAATATTTTAGATTTTTAGTTTGCTTCCAAATTCGACACCAAAGCATCAATTGCAGAGCTTTGCCTTGCTGCATCGGCTTTATCAAATGGCTCGTCCCACTGCGAGCCAATCAGGAATGTACCATTTTTTGTAGCACGGGTTTTTATTGCTTTGGCATTTTCTGTTATAAACGTTTCGAATTTTTCGTTCGGGTGATGAAGGTGCAAATACGCCAGGTGCCGCATAAAAATTCCTTTAAACTGAACGCCATCATTTCCGATTTCTTCTTTGGGATGACCTTTTAAAATACCACCGGCGGTTGACATGTGCATAATAGCTGCCAGCGCAATTTTATGTGCCAACTCTGAATAGTCTTTGTTTTCTGTAAGTTTATCCAAATCTACCAAAGCCGCCAAAATAACTCCCTGATTATAGGTGTAATGTCTTCCTTTTGCTTCACAGGTTTCAACAACGCCATCATGTACAAGCGGAAGCCCATTTATCATCCCAGTTTGCAAAAACCAGTTCCATTCTTTTAATGCCCAGGTTTTGTAATATCCTGCATTGGTGCAACGCAAGGCCAAACGTGCGGAAAGCAACATAAACAGCTCATTGGAAATGGCAGATTTGTATGGTAATCCCTTTTCCCAGTAAATTCCCCCGTTGCATTTTTCATCCCAGCCGGTTGTCATATCCTCAAAAATTGTTTCTGCCATTTTCAGGTACTCCCGTTTTCCAGTTAAGTCAAAGGCTTCAACCCAGGCCAGTGCCCACCATCCTTCATCGTCGTAATAGTCGTTTATAAAATTTTTGACTAGCCGCTCAGGATTGTTGTCTGTTGCCGGCACAACAAACTCGTTGGTCTTTTCAAAAGTATTTGCAATAACATCGAAATAAGTTGAGTCGTTGGTTGTTGCTGTGTAACGAATAACCCCGGTGAGGGCATTAGCGGCATTCCACCAACTGGTAGTTTTCCAAAGCCCGGTTTCAGGATTGTACCATTTTTGGAGTTCCCCAACGGCTGATTTTGTAAAACTATCTTTTTCCAGATTTTCTTGCCCAAAAACAAGGACAGGTATAAGTAATATGCTTATTAAAAATGTTTTAACCTTCATTCAATTCTTTTGAAATAGTTACCAAAATACAATATAAATAGCTGAAAATATCACAATTATAATTATAGAAAGCAGATTAAAAGTTTTATCCGTTCGAAATATTTCCCGTGAGATTTCCAGACCTTTGTTTTCTTTTTTATCGAGCAATGAAATAACAACAATCACCAACGAAATAATCAAAAATGAAACCATCATTTGGTCGAGAAATGGCATTTCGGGAATAATGAATTTTATTGCTGCCGAAACCGGAATAGACAAAACAGTTCCCCAAAGCGCTGCAGTTGAAGTTGTTCTTTTCCAAAACATTCCGAACACAAAAATTGCAGTTACTCCCGGACTAATCATTCCGGTATATTCCTGAATAAATTGAAAGGCCTGGTCTATGCTTCCCAACAATGGAGCTACAACCACTGCAATTGCCATTGCTACAATTCCTGAAATTCTACCAACTGCCACCAAACGTTTTTCGCTTGCATTTTTATTGAAAAATGGTTTGTACAAATCCATAGTAAAAATGGTGGAAGTACTGTTAATTATTGCACTGAAAGATGAAACGATGGCAGCAATTAGTGCAGCAAAAATTAATCCTTTAATACCTGCCGGAACAATATTTTCGAGTATCCACGGATAGGCCTCATCAGGTTTTGCGATGTCTGCCGAAAGAGCAAAAGCAACAATCCCGGGAATAACCACTACAAAAGGCAAAATCATTTTCAGGTAGCCGGCAAATACCATCCCTTTTTGTGCTTCGCGCAGACTTTTCGCACCAAATGCTTTTTGGATAATGTACTGGTTGGCACCAAAATAATAGATACCGGCAATCCAGATGCCACCAATAATTGCCCGAATGCCGGGAAGATAAAAGTAATTGGGATCTGACTTTTTTATAATCATATGAAACTTGTCAGGAATTTCGGTAAACATGGTTTCAAAACCATTGATAATTCCAGTGTTTCCGCCAACATGGTTTACTGCAAAATAAGTGGTAATTAATCCGCCAACCAACAAAAAGAAAACCTGAATAATGTCGGTGCTGGCAATGGCTTTTAATCCATTAATAATGGTGTAAAGCAACGAAAAAACTGCCAATCCGATTATTCCATAAATTAATTTTATCCCAAAAATAGATTTTAGTGCAAGCGCACCGAGATATAAAATTGAAGTAAGGTTGACAAAAACAAATAAACTAATCCAGAAAATAGCGAGAATGGTTTTTATCCGATTATCATATCGAAGCGCCAGAAACTGTGGCATCGTAAATATTTCTTTTTCAATAAAAACCGGGAGGAAATATTTGGCTACAACTATTAATATTATTGCAGCAATCCACTCGTAGGTGGCAATTCCCAAACCAATGGCAAAGCCAGAACCCGACATTCCAATAAACTGCTCGGCAGAAATATTTGCTGCAATTATCGAACTTCCAACCAAAAACCAGGGTAACGATTTACTGGCAAAAAAGTAGTCGGAACTGTTGCGTTCGCCTCCTTTTGAACGAGCCAGCCAGTTGCCGACGACAATAATAATTAATCCATAAACAATAAAAATGATGATATCTAAATTGCCCATTTTACCTGTGTTTCTGAAATTTATTCACACCATCAATTATTGCGGTCAGGTTTTCCCACGGAACTTCGGGTTCTACCATGTGCGTGGGTCCAATTACCAATCCGCCCTTTTCTCCTGCTTTATTTAATCTTGAAAGAGTGGTTTCCATAACCTGTTCTTTGGTTCCAAAAGGTAAAAGTTTCTGCGTTCCCAAAGTTCCCCAAAACGATAATCGATCGCCATACAAATCATGCACCTCATCAAAACTCATACATTCTGGCTGAATGGGATTCAGAATATCAACGCCTATTTCAATCAACTGGTCAATAAAAGGAGTAACATGCCCGCAAGAATGATAGAAAATTAAAATATCGGAATTCACTTGTTTTGCTGCTTGAATAACTTTTGTCAGTCGGGGTTTTAACCAAATTTCCCATAATTCAACATCAATCATTATTGAATTTTGTGTACCAATATCATCACCCAACGATAAAATTTCTACTCCGGCTTTTGCGTAGGTTGTTGCTTTTGAAACGGCAAATTGTGTAATAAGGTCAAGCAGTGCAGTTGCTTTTTCGTCCTGCATCATCATATCAATCATCAGCTCTTCCATTGAGCGCAAATACCACGAAGCTTCCCAAACCGTCATCTGCATAAACGCAAATGATGCCAGCCCCTTTGAACGTAGCTCTTTTACTTTTTGCGATAAATTTGCCAATTCATTTTCGGGAACTGTTGGATATGGATAGTCCAAAATTTCATTCAAATCTGCACCTTTTAAAGGGTGGTGCATGCGAGTCATGTGAAATGCTGCAGCCGAACCTTTTGAATGCCCGATTCCATATTCATCAAAAACAGTACTGTCAGGTAAAACTTCCCGTTTAAACTGGTTGGGACCAAAAGTATAATTTCGCTGTACATTCATTTCAAACGAACGATGACACAATCCGAAATAGCTTTCGTAATCTTTGTGACCAACCAGTTTCTCAAAATTTGCAATTTGAGATTCACACAAAACAAAATCAACGGGTACGGTTTCGAAACCTTCTCTGCGAAGTGCTTTTAAAATATTTTCACGTGGTGTCATTGAATTTGATTTAGATTCAAAATTAATGAGTTTTACTTTTATCGAATTATCTTTTTAATGAATAGAATTTATTTAAAGTTATACAAATCGGAACTAATTTTCTAAGCTCGTTTTAAACAATATATTCCGATAATTTTGAGGTGAGAAACCATATTTCTCTTTAAACGTTCTTGAAAAATATTGTGGAGTTGAATACCCCACAGAAAAGGCAATCTCCTTAATCGGAATAGTTCTATCGGCAAGCAGCTCTGTAGCTTTTCTGATTTTCAGATTGTTACAATATTCCTGAGGTGTGGATTCAAGATAATTATTAAATAGTTTCCGAAGGTAACGATCGGAAATATTGCATTCTTTTGCCAGGTTTGAAACCGAAAATTTCGAACAAAAATTGGAATGGATAATTCCCATGGCCTTTTTCAAGTATTCATTTTCTTGTTGAGCAGCTATGATTAATTGTCGGTTAATGTATCGGGAAAGCAATATTATCAACTCCATAAAATAAAGATTATTAAGCGATTGAAAATTATTTCTTTTCAATTTATTCTCCTTAATTATTCGTTCCATACAATTCCCAATTTCAGGATTATTCGGAATTTTATAATAATTATTTGCTTTCACTTTTAAGTTTAAAAGAAAAGATAATTCGGATTGAAGAACATCTTGGAATGCCGCTAAAAT
>JABMPI010000064.1 GCA_013203755.1 Bacteroidota bacterium | reverse complement strand
GCTATTTGGTTTGAGTATATTCATTAAATTCTGCTCGAAAAGAGTGTACGGATCATTATAAAACTCCATAACGTTTCGTATGCTAACTTGTTCCGGGAATGGAGCGTAATAATGCGTGGCGCTATGGGTATCGTTTCGCCAAACCAAAACATAACAAAGCTGCATTTTGTCCTTTTTCATCACCTTTAAAAGAGTCTCTTTCACCATGTATCCGGAATTATTTCAGTGATATGTGCGGCAGATACCCAAAAAAACCGGTTCACGTATGCTTTGCAGTAGCCCGTTAAAGGCTTCGGTTAATGTGGTTCCGCGGCTGCCGAACGAGCGGCTGGTATAGAAAAGTTGGGATGTTGGTTTTTTGGTCGTAATATGTTATGATTTTTTTGGGATTATGTTTAGTTTTGGTGGAATTAAAACCATATTAAATGGAAATACTTAAAGATAAAAAGCCGTTAGATAAATTATACAAGAGAAGAAACCGATACGATTTACAGCCTGACTTCCAAAGAGGACCAGTATGGGGTGAGGGTATGGAACAAAAATTACTTGACACTATTTTAAATAAATGGGATATTCCTAAGATTTTTCTAAACACTCTGGAAGATGATAATTACGAGGTTGTAGATGGGCAACAGAGACTTACATGTATTTACAAATTCTATGACAATGATATTCCTCTTTCCGAAGAAATATCAGAAAATTATGGAGGGCTCTACTACGATGATCTCCCAGATAAAATAAAGGATATTTTCGATGACTATGAAATTGACTTTGTGCTTTTAAAGGAAGCTACTGATATTGAACTTCGCGAGCTGTTCTCAAGACTACAATTAGGGAAACCTCTTAATAGTGGTGAAAAATTGAACGCGATTAATGGGAAGATGAGAGATTTTGCAAAAGCTTTAGTTGAACATAGCTTTTTTTCTGAAAAAATCAAATTACGAAATACTCGGTTTAGTCATTTAAGTATATGTGGCCAACTATGTATATTGGCTATAAAAGGAATAGAAAATCACAAATTTAGTGATATTGAAGACTTCTTTAATTCTCATGTTAATTTTGATGAAAATTCAGAGTATGGTAGGAGAATAAAAAAACTGGTCAACATTCTTGATCAGATATTTCCAGAAGATAACATAATCTTTAGAAATAGAGCATCTATAACAACTCTCTTTATCATAATTAGTGAATTAGAAAAAGCTGGATTTGATTTCACAGAAGAAAATCGAAAAAAGATCAAGAATTTCTATGAAGATTTTGATGACAAATTGAGAAAAGTTGTTGAAAAAGGTGCAGAAGCAGATGATCTAGAATTGGTAGTTTATCAATCAAAAGTTACTCAAGGTGCTGATAACAAAACTACAACAACTTTTAGAAGTTCGATACTTAAAAGAAGGCTAATAGAGTATGACCATGTTTTCAAACAATCTTTTGATGTAAGTTCTTCTGAAATTGAACTGGTTGATTTCAGGAAAAAAGAAACCATTAAAGAGTTAAAAGATTCTTGCCTTACATTCGTTACTGAGATAAATAAGATTTATCAGCCCAAAGAGGGTCAAGATCTTTTCAAAATGACTACAGCGGTTCTTAGCGGATCAATAACATTGCCTAAACCCATTGAAACGGAAGAGGATTTCAAAGCATTTATTGATGCACTATACAAAATTATTTACGAGAGTAGTGGATCTTTAAAAAGAATACCTGAAGTACTTTTGAATGATGAATCTGTCTATTTTGACATTAAACATCTTAGAACCGATCTATTTCATGATGTTGAACATGGACCTACCGCGAAAATCAAAAAGAAGAAAGAAATTATATCTGCCATATACGATAAGTATACAAGTAAAAAATCACTACAAGAAATCCGCAACTCAGACCTTATTCGGTTTCAGAGAAAACTGTTAAAAAACCTTGACTCTGAATTACAAATACTTCAGAATAAAATAAGTGAATGATTAGAAACACAATGAAATAAAGTATACGTTAATTCCCTACCACCTCAAAAAATCCTTTTATAATATCTGTGCTTTGTAGTATTTTAATTCCCTGATACTGTAGTTTCCGGTGTGGCCGTGTGGCAGTAGGTGCAAGGTTGCCATTTCGTTAAAGTTACTACGTATGCGCATGCATAATCTCATTAACAAGATGAGTAACGTCCTCTTCGCTAATATGACCTTTTATATGTACACAACCGAACTTACCTTTATTTATACCAAATTTAATTTCTACACAAATTGTACAAGTACCATCATATTCCGCGCAATCTGGATGACACATATATTTACAAATATGATGATCGTGAACATGAAAAACTATTGCCATGACTTACTCCTTTCTCGTTAGTTCCTAACTTCTTAATAGCCAAATAGCTGCTAGACATAAGGTACAAAAAAAAGTGACAATAAAAAAATTATTGGATAGGTGTAATAGAGATAATTGGGGCGGTATTCAATTTCCCACCACCTCAAAAAATCCTTTTATAATATCTGTACTTTGAATTATTTTAATTCCCTGGTACTGTAGTTTTCCGGTGTGGCCGTGTGGCAGTAGGTGCAGGGTTGCCATTTCGTGGCGCAGTGGAATTTACCTTCCAACTAAATATTACCGGCTTTGCAACAAATTACACACTAAAGAAATAAGATATTTTAAAAATCAGGGTGCGGTTCTTTAGTTTAAAATAATTTGCATTAACGGTATCGGATGTATCGAAACGGCCTTCGTTGTATGCCAAATAAAGAAAACTTCCGGGGCGGTATTCCCAACTAAGAAGTCCGCTTAGCAGATAATCGTTATAAATTTGTTTCTGTCCGTAATGTGTTGTTCCAAAAATTCCCTGGGCATGCAAACGGATATAAAAATCTTTGCTAAACATCCAGGTTGAATTGGACGATACTTTAAAATATCGGCCATCGTTTTCGCCACCGGGGTTGAATGTTTTTGTAAATTCTCCCTGCAAGCTGGTTAAAAGATTATAGCTCATGCGACCTTTGCCGTCGGCAGATATACTTTTCTTTCGGCCCACATATTTCTGATTGAAGTTGTATAATGTTCCACTTGATGCCGAAAATAATCCTGCAATCTTAGATCCTTTGGTAACCGGTCGGGTTGAGTAGTTTATTTTTAAAAGATCGCCTGTATAATTGCCGGTTAATTCGGTTGCAGAATAGTATTTATAATTGGCAGAGAATAGCATTTCATTCATCATGCTTACCGAAATATCGGCACCGGTGTTGAAATTATTTGCATCGCGTACTCCGTCGGTAATCGTCTGCTCTCCGGTGCTGTTTTGAGCCACAGTTCCAAACATCTTGTTGGGAATAAAATCCGGAAATGCTTGAAGCCATCTGTTTATGTATCGCGTTGTAAACAAATCTTTGCTGTATTCATATTCAAAGGTGGCTATTATACGCCGGATATTGTGTTTGTTAATTCGAGGACTTACCCGAAACACGCCGGCTCCTTTATTCCAGCCCCGGTCAGATTCTTTTTGAATATAACCTATTCTGTTAATTTCAAAAGCAGGTTCTATGCGCTCAAAATTCAAATTAAAACCCCATAAATCGCCTGTGCGAATGTAGGACATGTTATACGCCATATTCTCATCATACTCCAATTCGTTTTGCCCCGATGAAATTTGCACATCAATTATATCATTATCATTAAGCATAAAGCTTCCGTCAACACCAACAATTCGGTTATAATTGTCGGCCTCCTCTTTTGTGGCTGCCAGAATTCCAATGCTGCTTGAGCCCAAAATATCTTTTTTTACACGCATTACACCAAAAGTAGCTTTCTGGGCATTTTGCAGCGAGCTGGAAAAAATAGATTCCCCGGTTAGGTTTCCAATCACTCCGAATTCAACTCCATGATTTAGTTTTCCTGTCATTTTTACACCTCCCAAAATATCGCCTTTTGCACCAATCCGCCGGCTGTAAAATAATTCTAGCGGAGTATTAAAAACATTAATCCGCTCAGTAAAAAACGGACGGAGTTCCTTGAAACGTGTTGGAAATCGGGTTAGGTTGATTTCGAAAACATCGGCATCAACCTGGGCAAAATCAGGATTAAAAGTAAAATCTGCTGTTATATTTGGAGTAGGACTGTAACGAATATCTCCTCCAAAATTAAATGAACTTAAAGGGGAAAGATTAATTGATTTTGTTGAACTAACCGTACCATAAGGTCTTATTTCGAAGGTCCTGCCTGAACTAATATTCTGAATATTTCTGATTTCACCCAATTGCGACATGCGGGTTGTATTATCCCATTCTGGCAAGTGCGGTTTCCATTGGCCGCGTGCCGCAAATTTAGAGATTGTTCGCATAATATTAAACCCCCAGGTTTGCTGTTCTTTGCTTGAATACCTTAAATTGAAAAATGGAATTTTAACCTCTGCATACCATCCCTTTTCGTCAACCGAACCTTCCGAATACCAAATGCCATTCCAGTTGTTATCGCGTTTTACATCATCATATCGGAGTTCATCGCCTTGCACGCCTGTTGGAGTTACCATAAATTTATATCCTGTTCGTTTATCAAAGTAACTGTCGAGAAATAACATAAGATGATCGGGACCAGAAGTTCCTCTTGGCGCCAGCCTTTGAATAATCTTATCCGGCTCCGAGTCCCAACACCAAACTCCTATATACAAATTCTCGTTGTCGTATAAAATGGCAAATTCGGTATCTTCCCTCATCGGAATTAACGGATAAGGTTCTTTCTCAATTAGTGAACCCCTGTGTTCCGCATTTTTCCAAATTGGCTCATTTAATTGGCCGTCAATTACAACTTCATCTAATTCCGTCAGGCGTTGTGCATTTATAATAAAATTTACGTTGGTGGTATCGTACACCATTGTTCGAACCGAATCGAAATAAGCTGCTGAGAATTGGCTGATGTCTACTTCCCTTTGACTAAAAGCATTTAAACTAAATAGAACCGAATTCATAAATAAAAGCAAAAGAAGAACTTTGACCTTATTTAGATTTACAACATTATAATTGGTGAAATAACCCCGCTGGTGACCTCTCAAACTCTTATCTGGTTTGTTGTGGGCAATTGAATCAAAATATTTGAAATAGCTTATCATTTAAATTGATTATTTGGTATGAATCATATTGTTGTTTTTTGCTGAATTGTACATATCCAGAATTAAAGCAACGGCTTTTCTTGCTTCAGCACCGTCAATTTCAAATGCTCTTTCTTCTTCGATAGACTTAATAAAGGAAGCAATATTTTTTGCATGACCTTTAAAGGAAATTGCTGCCGGATCGGCCACTCCGCTTCCACCTTCAATTTTTCCGTATTGTTGAATTATCTTGTTATCGTCTTCGGTCATGTCGGAAAATTGCCAAACCTGCAAACTATTTTCTACCAAAACAATGGTGCCTTTTGTACCAGTTATTTCCATACGGCGAAATTGCCCCGGATACGAAGCGGTTGTACCATAAATTATTCCCAGTGCTTTATTTTTAAATTGAATAATACTCACTGCAGTATCTTCTGTCTCAATTTGCTGGTGTCCCTGTCTGGAACTAAATGCACCAACACAATCCACCGGACCCATCATATATTGTAGCAAGTCAACCATGTGGATGGATTGATTCATTAATGCGCCGCCGCCATCTAAACTCCATGTGCCGTGCCATCCTTCGTAATAAGCATCGGTACGCCACCAGGGAACATGTACTGCAGCATAAGTAATTACGCCCAATCGATTGGCGTCTATGGCCTTTTTTATAATTTGTGTAGTGTCGTCGAATCTAAAATTAAAGATACCCCCCAAATAAGTTCCTGCTTTCGCATGCGCTTCAATCATGCGGTCAATCCGATTAAGGTTTATTTCCAAAGGTTTCTCGCAAAGCACATGTTTCCCGTTTTGGGCAGCTTCAATTGTGGGTTCCATGTGCGCACCACTTGGAGTTGCGATAGTTACTATTTCAATTTCGTTGGAGGCAAGCATTTCAGAATAACTACTGAATATTTTGCAACTGTATTTCTTAGCTAATTTTTCGGCTTTCTCCTGATTCGTACCGCAAATCCCAACAAGCTGCGCATTATCCAGACTCTGAATTGCCTTGGCATGAAAATCAGCAATAAGCCCTGCTCCAATTATTCCAAAATTCCATTTTTTCACTTGTAAATATTTTAATGAATTTATAATCGGCCTGAGTCAGGCGGTTTAGGTTTTCAGGATTGTTCCCAATCCAATTAATTTACGCCCCTAAAATAGAAAGCTTTAATTAGAAAACTGCTATTGGAGTGTTTAAATTTTTTAATGGAAAAGAACAAGGTTTTTCATTAATGCAAACAGTTGCTTAATTCCGGTATCGGGCAAGTAGCATTGTAAATTATTTGAGCAGGGAATTTTTTTTTAATTAATTATTTAAAAGTTAGTAAAGAACGGAGGGCAGCTCAACAGCCGCCCCCCGAATCATTTGAGTATATAATCTATGCGAAAGATTATGTTATAAAGTTACTGACATATTATGATTTGTGCTTATGTCGTCTAGAAGAATTTAGTCTTTATTAACATTTAAGATTATAATTTATAAAACCCGACAGGTTGGTCGGGGTTTATTTTTGGGTGCTTTTACACGGTGGAAATATTTTAATATACTCAATGCAGATAGCTTT
>JABMPI010000654.1 GCA_013203755.1 Bacteroidota bacterium | reverse complement strand
GTGGGGCTGAGTCATCTTCAGGACGATTGAATTCATATTCAGATAAAAGTAAAATCTTTTCAAATTGACCTGTTTTAATATCAACCATGAATATACCTCCTTTATAATCCTTTTCCTGTAGTTTATTTATTTCACGACCTATAACAAGAATCGAATTTCCATCAGGAGACCAGCTGTAAGATGAAACTCGAAGCATGTTATTCTCGGGTTGAAATTTTCCCCCTGTTTTTATGTCCTGAACAAAGAGTTTTAAAGGATTATCCTTACTGTTGTCTTCAATTTTAATATAAGCCAGGTGTTGCCCATCCGGCGACCATGTGGTTCCAAAATTTTGACTTTCAAAGGATTGACCTAACCGAAGGTCAATCTCTCCTGTTTCTTTATTAAGTGGAGCCAACCCTGAGTAAAAATTACGTCTTGAAAATCCAAAATAACATTCTCCATCCCGGGTAAATCCCATTGGATCTACTTCGCCAATATTTACATATATTCGTTTTGCCGGTCCTGATGGTTTTGTTCCATCAAGTTTTATAGCCCACAAATCCCACGATCCCGAGCGATCACTTATAAAAAGGAATTCCTTTCTTCCGGGCACCCAACCAAGCACTTTGTCGTTTGATGGGTGAGTAATAAGAGGAATATCACGATCTCCGTTTACCTCCAAAAGTCTTATATCCGTATTACCTTTGTCAGCACTATTGGCAAAACCATAAGCTATGTATTTTTTATCAGGAGAACAGGCTCCTCCCCCAAACTGTCCTGGCAGGAATGTTTTCTTTACCTTAATTTTCTTATCCATGATATTAAAAGTAACCAACTGCATTATCCTGTTGTCAGGGATAGATCTAAATGCTACAATCTCTTTATCAGACAACCATGCAGAAGGATATAATTCCTCTCCTGTTTTTTTGTAAAGAAGTTCAGGTTCAGGATTTTCCACGTTAATGAGTCGCAAAGAATTTGTGTTATATGGATTCGCCCATGAATAAACTATTTTTTTTCCATCCCTTGAAATTACTGTACTTCCAGCAAATTGCCATGCCTCTCCCAGTTTAGCGTCACTTGTGAGTACTTTTTTTTCATCTGTCATCAGGTTGTGAATTCCCACGTTACCGACGCCCCAATCCACATATGAGCGATATTTTCCATCTAATGAAACAGTGCCCAAATCATCGAGATAAGGAGCTTTCCAGATTTGTCTGATCCTGATTTCTTCCGGTTCTTTAGATTTTACTTCCTCTTTTTGTGCTAGTTTATCTAGAGGCAGAAAGTTATCCAGTTTCCAAACTTCATAATTTAATTTTCCACTTGAAGAGAAAGTAATGTGCTTCCCATCCGGATGAGTACTTAAATAAGCAAAACCACCTTCCATTTTTAAGCCAAGTTTTTCAAGTTCTCCGTCATTTACAGATATTCGACACAATTCCGATTTTGAATCTTCTATTTTGGTGTTTTTTATTGCGAATAGAATATATTTCCCGTCGGTAGTCCAGCTTACTGGAGAATGTCTAAACTCAAATTCTTGTCCTTCCTCAATTTTAAAAAGCTCCCGGGATTCTCCCCCAGTTATAGGTAAAGTTTTCAAACATTGTTGTCCTCTATCTGATAATAAGGCAAATAACTTTCCATCCGGCGATAGGGATATTCTAAAAAAGTACTCAGATTGATAAACTACATTTACTTTACCACTGTTGATGTTTCTTACAATAATTTGGTATTTTTTAATATTATCATCACGCAGACCATAATAAAAGGTATTTCCATCAGGCGACCAGCCATGGCCACCAAAAAGATTCCTACCCTCAGTTAGTAGTATTGGTGTGGTTTTGCCTGTTTGTGTATTAATCTGGTAATATCCCATTTCCCCATTTACGTCCCAGTTCACGACAATAACTGAATTCCCTTCAGGAGACCATCTAGGCCATCCAAATACATTTATTTTCGGTCTAAATTCTTTTTCCTCACCAGTTTCAAGTGAACGAATACAGAGAACATCACCAGTAGGATTAGTTGTAAAACGCATTGCTCCAGCTGAGCGTCTGGAAACGTAGGCAAGATATTTACCGTCGTATGAGTAAGCTGGTGTTCCATTGGATTCTATATGATGTCTGATTACCTCATTAGGTGGTACTATAATCTTACCAGTTACCGGATCAATTTCGGTTGTATATACATCGGTTCTATTTAGTTTGTTTCCATAGTAGAAAGAACCATCTTTTGTGAATCCTAAACCAGTTGGTGAGAATGGTCCTTTATTCGATTTGACTATTTGGGGAATCCCCTGAGGTTGTCCATTAACAACTTTTATTCCCCAAATATCAGGAGAACCGGTTCTGTCACTTACAAATATTACATTTCCCCCATCGGGTGCCCAACCAAGTACCAGATCGGTTGCGGGATCTTCAATCAGTGGAATCTCTTTTTTCTCATCAACAGACATTAAGAAGATATCCCGATTCTCAGAATCTTTTTTTTTGGGGAAATCATACACAATGTAGCGCCCATCCGGTGAAAAATTCATACCGTGAGGCCATTTGAGATCAAATGTTTTGAGAACATGCTCTGAGCCATCGGCAACTGAAATAAGTACAATTTGTTGATTTGCTTTTTCACTGGTAAAACAAGACAGAATGTACTTCCCATCTTGTGACCAATCATACGTTTGTATCCATTCTATACCTTTATTTTTGTAGAGAGTACGGGGCTTGGAACCATCAAGGTCGACAATACGTATTTCGATGAATTTATCCTCGTTAAACCAATCATAAACAATCTGTTTACTGTCAGGAGACCATCTGGAAAATTCAGCGAACTCATCTGATTCATCCCATGTACCTTTATTGGTTACACGACGCTTCTTGCCAGTTGCTATTTCATAAATGGCCAGGTCTCCGGTATCCCAATCTACATAGGAGAGATACTTCCCATCTGGTGAAGGAGCACCTTGAAGATTTCCGGCAGCATCATCCCAAATTTTTTTATTGGTCAAAACCTTGGGCATTTTCACAATTTTCTCAGCAATTAGTATTAATCTTTTAAGCCTTTCCTTCGCAATAGCAATCTCATTTTTTTGTGCCGGGAAATTATCCACCAAACGCCGGTAAGCTTTTGTAGCTTCTTCCTTTCCAAGTTTTTCGTAACACAATCCAACATGCAACAACGCTTTTGCCTGCAATGATTGATCAGCATTCTGAATTTCAACAATTCCTGCAAAAATTTTAATGGCTTCTTCCAGGTTTCCTTCTCCTTCTTCCTGCATCAATCCTTTTTGATACAATTGTTCTGCGCTTTGAGAAAATACAAGATTTATTCCTGCAAAAAACAGGAATGAGGTTAACAGCGTAATGATTATTCGAGTTTTCATTTTTCTTTCCTCCGAATTAAGTTTATAATCTTAAGTAAAATTAATTCGTTACAAGAGGCTCATTGTCATGTGGATGTATAAGTTATGTAAAAATTGCGTCACGGCAAATTATATTGCTAATATAAAATTTTGCAAAAGCACGAATACATTGATGAGTGAATTGCAAGTATTATTTATTCTGAAATAGTAAAGAGGCTGTATCAAAAGAAGAATACGATGAAACATTACTTTCAAATTGAAACTGATTTATATCTTGACCCCTATTAATCTCCCCGAAGGGTAGAAATTTTCCCCCTTTGGGGGAATGAAAAGGGGGTCAGAGTAACAATTTGAAAGTTTAATTCTCATTTCTAAATCTTTTGATACACTCTCTTTGAGTACATATGATTTATTGTGCACAGTTTAATCTACACTACAAAATTAACTCACATTAATTCTGGTTTTTACCATGAATTTTGTTTAACAACAACCCATGCATAACTACTTGCACCAGTTTGCATACACATTTCCACATAAGAATTATTACTGTCTGCCCTATATCGTAAAGTTCCAGCTTTATCTGCACTTGCAGCATTGCTATCATTTGCTATCTGAACTCCTCCATTAACCTGTAATTTTGATTTTGGAGTTGTAGTTCCAATACCAACACCAAAGGTATTTCCATCAAAAACCACTCGCATTTGCTCTTGAGATCCATTATAGTTTCCCATGCTAATATAATTTGCAGCAGAAACGACAAACGTTTGATATCCAAGACGATTTCTAACAATAAAATCACTACTATTATACGGAGTAGTACTTAATCTCCCAACGTAAATTTTTTTGTTTTCAGTATCTACTACAAAATCACCAACCGTAGTATTGACTCCTGGATTATACCCAAATACTTCAAATTGGCCATGAGGATTCGTGGTTCCTATTCCAATTTTTCCATTTTCGTCAATTTGAAATCTTGTTTGATTATTAGTTTTAAATCCAAGGTCATAATTGTCGGAATTGCCGAGCGTACGATCAGCCCCACCGGCTTCACCGCCATTCGAAAAATCTCCTCCGCTTAATGCTGTAATCCATTCAGTTCCTGTTCCGGTAGAAGATAGAATTTGTCCTGATGAACCGGTATTTCCATTTTTATCTCCAAAAGTTCCTTCAAGTTTCATGCTACCTGCAACATGTAATTTTTCGACGGGTTCTTGCGTACCAATCCCAATATTTCCTCCATCACGAATAGTAAAACAATTACCATCATCTGTATTATTGATTGTAAATTTATCTAGATCAAGAACACTTCCACTTCCCGATGAAATGTACCATTTTTTGCCTGATGTTTCGCTTGTAAAACCTTGTCGGCGAGATTCGAGATAAATATTAGCTGAATTGTGACCAGATATATTTACATTAGGATTAGAATAGATTCCAGAAGCATATATTTTTATAGATTTATTAATATTTGATATATCATCAGGATCTGTAAATAGTCCAAGATTTCCGTCAATCCTTATGCCCCCATCATTTTGAATTTTTAAACGAGGGGCATTAGCTGTTTTGAAACTTAATGCATAATTGTCAGTATTCCCTAGAGATCGGTCGGCTCCGCCTGCTTCTCCACCATTAGAAAAATCGCCTCCGCTTAATGCTGTAATCCATTCAGTACCTGTTCCCGTAGAAGATAGTATTTGTCCTGCTGAACCTGCATTACCATCCATGTCCTCAAAAGTGCCATCAATTCTCATGTTACCGGAAATATGTAATTGTTCATCAGGTTCAGATGTTCCAATACCGACATTGCCGTTCTTTAAAACAGTAAGAGCGTTATTTCTATTTGAGCCATCAGATCCATTCCCGATTTCGAATAATGGGTCTGTATCTAACCATGTGGTGGGATTTCCGCCCCCTGAATTGTATCTGCCAATTACAAACGAGGCATAGCTACTTGTATAGGTATTCAGGCCTGCGACAAATGAATATCTTGCATTAGCAGTTGTATTGGAACCCAAAGCAATGGATGAGGTCTGGCCCGCAATATTGCCATTCCCGATTGCGACGGAGTACTCCCCCTGCAGCCCAGCTGTCAGAACCCATTGATATTGCTCCGTATGAGGTTGCAGCAGAACTATTACCTATCGATATAGCATGTGTTTGACTTGCTTTCGTATTATATCCCATTGCAACTGAATTATCTCCTATATTTGAATCATCCCAGAGGTCTCCATCAACATATCCAACTCTAAAAGCTGCCTTTTTAGGATACCACATAAGCCTGGTACCAGCACCTTCAATTGGAATTGAACCGCTGCCGAATTCTCCGGCAAATAGAACACCCTCATTACCGCTTACGTGCAGCCTTGCTAAAGGATTGTCTGTTCCGATACCAACGTTGCCACTATTGATATAGCTGCTACCATTTACCGAAAAGAAATTTGTCAGGGTACTACCATCTTTCCACATATGAATTTCATCATCATTCAAATATGCAACTCCACCTATAGGATCGATATGAAGATTTCCACCTGGATCAACTCTAAACTCTGCATAAAGGTTACTATTATCCATGCGCGTTAGGCGAATCTGTGGATTATCAGATGCAGCTACAATTTCTAACTTTCTAGCAGGACTTGTTGTTCCAATTCCAACATTGCCCGACACGGCAGAAAACATATCGCTTCCCGATAATGTCCAGTCAGCATCGTTACTACCACTTGACGCTGGAATCCACTTGGTTCCTGTCCCGTTAGAAGATAGTATTTGTCCAGGTAAACCTACATTCCCATATTCGTCTGCAAAAGTACCGTCAAGCTTCATGTTACCGGAAATATGTAATTTTTCACCAGGTGTAATTGTCCCAATGCCAACGTTACCGTTTATATCAATTGTCATCCTTCGTTCAGACGTTACACCCTGGTCGTGAGTCCAAAAATGAATTTGTTGTTCAGAATCATCATCTCCATCAACATCAATATTTTCAACTTCCATTCCGCCAAAACCCATATTCGCATCAAATGTGCTTTGAGATGCGATTGATTGACCGATAAATCTTGATTCGCTGAACGAAATTCCGGCTGGTGCCAAAGTAATATTTCCATCAACTTGCAGGCGCGTTAGTGGATTTGTGGTTCCGATGCCCAAACGACCGCTATTAAAATAACTATCACCGTTAACAGAAAAAACATTTGTCATGATATTAATATCCGCTCCCCACATATGAATATCATCATCAACTAAAAATAAAACTCCACCTGAGGGATGAAGAGCTAGGTTTCCATGTGAATCTACTTCAAATTCTGCATTAAGATTACTATCTTCCTGCCGGGTTAGGCGAAAGGGTGGATTATCTGAGTTGGCTACAATTTCCAATTTGCTTA
The DNA here is from genome assembly GCA_013203755.1 of Bacteroidota bacterium. Lineage (GTDB taxonomy): Bacteria > Bacteroidota > Bacteroidia > Bacteroidales > Prolixibacteraceae > Draconibacterium. The sequence continues at coordinate 6,665 of JABMPI010000654.1, read as the reverse complement.
CTGGACTCATCGTCCCTATGCCAATGTTGCCCGATACTTTTGAATACATATCATTTCCAGCTATTGCCCAGCCAAGATCGTCACTATTTAGGCCAGCAATCCATTCAGTTCCTGTTCCTGTGGAAGAAAGTATTTGTCCTGCTGATCCTGTATCTCCATATTGGTCTCCGAAGGTTCCTTCCAATTTCATGTTACCAGCAATATGTAATCTTTCATTAGGATCTGAAGTTCCAATGCCAATATTTCCTTCGGAAGTAATTCTAAATCTTTCAGTATTTGAAACAGTTCCCAATGGTGTGGTTGTTAAAACCAGATATGCTCCCTGGCTTTCATCGGTCCAGTTTTCTGCTGCAACAAATCCCAATCTTCCACGAGGACGATCCGAAAAATCCGTATCTCCGTACCCCCTCCCATTAAAGGATGCCAGAAAATCATTCTCCTGTACTGCACTTGGTGCATCCTTGGTGCCACGAGCCGCCTGGCCAATAAACTGCCCGGCACTAAATTCTCCAACTCTGTAAGTTGTTGCTGCTATGGTTGCTATTCCTTGATCCATGACTACTTCAAGATTGAAAGAAGGAGTTGTTGTGCCAATACCAACATTGCCAGTTCCTAATACCGACATTAATGGAGCCCATCCTGTTCCGTCGTATTCTTCTCTTCCAATAACGAATTTATCATCACCCCAATTATCATCCCCAATACCAACCCGGAGTTCACTTACATTATCAGCTGCATTGAATCTTGCCATCCATAATTGATCGCTATTGTCACTGTCCCAATCCGGCCAATCATCTCCACCGGAGAAATACAAACGATCCCCATAACCAGGTGTGGAACCATCATCATCTGCAAGTTTACCAATGCGAATATTTCCACCTGCCACATTAAGAATATCTTGTGGATTGTCTGTTCCAATTCCAACATTGCCAGTATTAAAATAAATATTGGAACCGTTTTGAGCCCAGGATGATGAGAGACTGCTTAAATCAACAGATCTCGTCCCTCCAGCATCGGTTATCTCCAGTGAATTTCCGTTAAGGGCTGCTTCTGTAATTAGTTCGTTTACCGGATCTGCATCAGCATCATCCACTTCATCGATTATTGCAATCCCAGCTGTTTTTGCATGTAAAGCATAGGGAACTGATAAAAGCTGGGTGGTTCCCATATCAACAAATATTGATTTTTTCTTAAATTCTTTTACCTGCACGTTTAAAAAATGGGAGTGACTTCCCCATTCAATAGTTTCAAAAACATAACCTACCGTATTTGTACCGGTACCAATTACCAAGACAAACATGCCGTAATCATTTGTTGTTACGTTGTGTAGTCCTTCCCATACAATAGTTCCATTCTCAGAATCCTCAAGAATTATAATTTTCACTTCAAGGTTTTCATTTACAATGATGCTACCCTTGTCGTCACGAGCCTCAGCCTGATAAACAATGCCTTCCGGAGCTTGTGCAAATGCATTGTAGAATAATCCTGATAATACAAAAAGGATTAACAATAATTTTGTAATTAATTTATTCATTTTTTGGTTTTTTATGATTATAAATCAAACTGTAATCATTTAAAAAAAATGATAAAACACGTAGAAAGCTTCAGTGCTTTTGCACTTTAATTACCCTTTGGACTTTTTTGTTTTTTTGAGTAATAGTTACGAAATACGTTGCAGGTGCGAGATTGTCCAGGTCGAGGCTGATTTCCTGGTTAGGTAAAATTGTTTTTTCCTCACTGGACCATTGTTTCTTTCCTGCGATATCAGTTACCTGAATTGTAAACTCAAGTATTTCATCGGTTTGAAAATCCAGGTTCAGAAACTGTCTGAAAGGATTGGGATACAAATTAACATTCCAGTTAATTTCAGGCAATTCGTTAAGTTCATCTCGTTGAAGGACAATTAAGTGAACCTCTCCAAGTCTCCATTTCGAGATGTTAACAGTACTCAGTTCCGGGTTACTCCCTGCGGAAGCTACCACAGCTGAATTTAGTTTTATTTCCTGCCCATTCAATATGAATACAGAAAATACAAAAAGTAAAAACATGATTTTTCGTTTCATATTTTATTGTTTTTATGGTTAATGAATAATAGTAATACTTTGAATAGAATACTTTGAGTAGCGGCTTTGCGGATTAATCGGAGCCATTGAAGAAAATATGCTTCTATTGAAAGGAGGTTAGCAAGAATAAGATTAATCCTAAACGTTTCCATTTTCTTATCCTCCGAATTAAATTAAAATCTTAAGCAAAATTAATTCGTTACAAGAGGCTCATTGTCATGCAGGTGTATAAGTTATGTAAAAATTGTGTCATGACTATGGATAATAGAGAAAGTCGTATGCAAAAAAGCATAACCCAGTATGGATGATTAACGCAATCATTTTTTATTTATTATTTTTCCAAAAAAAATCAAAAAAAAACTTGTTACAACTCAATAATCTTCAACCCACCTTTCTTCCAGATCTTTTGGAAACGAAACAATTTTTTTTGAAAATTTAAATATCCTGGGTTGAACCAGTCTTTCAAAGTCTTCATAACTCAATTTAATCAATTCGGTATGAGACCCTGCGTTAAAGGCAATATCTTTATCCTCCGTCAGTGATTCGGCAACAAACACCTCCATGTCGTAAAGATTGCCAAAAGGCGGCATCGCTCCTACTTCACAATCAGGAAAAAAATACTTAAACTCAGCTTCCGAAGCCAGAGTTACTTTTTTTGTTCCGAAAATTTCCCGGAACAAATAAAAATCTACCTCATAGGATGCAGGCAAAACAGCCATTACCATTCTTTCATCGATTTTAAGAATTACCGTTTTTGCTACTTCTTTTCCCGAAACGTGTGCTTTGGCAGCAATCTCCTGTGCAGTATAAGCACTCGAATGTCTGATGGTAAGATACTTTACATTATTCTCATCGAGAAATGCTATTAGTTTTTTTACTGGCATTGTTTAATTTTTTAAAGTGATAAGAAATCAAAATTAAATTGCAATAACATTAAAGAACGGATCGTTATCTTCAAATAATATTTACCAAATTTTAAGAAATATGTTTCAAAAAAGTAGAACAATCCTTAATTATACTGAATAACAGTTGAGTCAATATTATACAGTTTTTTTATATGAATTGCTTGTATTTAAATTCAACACCAAACAAAACAGGCTATCTCAATATTGAGACAGCCTGTTTTATTACACATTCAAATTATACCATTTATTCTAAACTATCTTTTACTTAGCACCTCCTTTTCGTATTCCTGAATTTTACCAATATAATTAAATCCGGTAGGCACTCCCTCTTTGTAACAGTAGTAATCCCAAACAGCGCTAAAAGGCATAGTTTTTAACTCTTCAAGCATAGCCAAACGTTCAAAGTTCTGACCAGCTTCTTCTGCTTCAATTAATAATTTTGTAGGTTCCAGCATAGCAATTAAAAAAGCTTTTTGCGCTGCACGTGTTCCGGTTACATAAGCTCCTATTCTATTAATTGATGCATCAAAAAAGTCTAGCCCAATATTTACCCGGCCCAGAAAATCGTTTCGTATAATTTCCGATGCAATTAACTGAACATCCTCATTTAAGGTAACAACGTGGTCAGAATCCCAACGAACCGGGCGCGTAACATGCAACAGCACTTCATCTACAAATTGCAGGCATGACGAAATTTTATCACCAACCTGTTCAGTTGGATGAAAGTGTCCGTTATCCAGGCAGATAAGAATATTGTTTTTTATGGCATATCCCAGATAAAAATCGTGCGAACCAACGGTCATCGACTCCATACCAATTCCAAACAATTTGCTTTCCACAGCATCTTTCATGTATTCTTTGGGGTAATCAATTTCCATGGCTTCGTCCAACGATTTTTTAAGTAGAATTCGATGTCCATTTCTGTCAATCGGTGTATCTTTTGAACCATCAGGAATCCAGGTATTGTGAACACACGGGCTTCCCAACTGTTTGCCAGCTTCAGCCGAAATTGCACGACATCGTTTTAAATGCTCTACCCAAAATTTACGGTTCTCTTCGTTTTTGCTCGACAGCGTAAAACCATCAGCAGCTTTAGAATGCGAAAAACAGGAAGCGTTAAAATCCATTCCAATTCCTTGTTCCTTGCACCAGTCAATCCAACTCTGATAATGTTTTACTTCAATTTGGTCGCGGTCAACTTTTTCGCCTCCAAAATCGCCATAAATGGCATGCAAGTTTAAGCGTTGATTGCCGGGAAGTAGTTTTAATACTTTCTCTAAATCCTCACGAACTTCCGCAATCGACGTTGCTTTCCCAGGATAATTTCCTGTTGCTTGTATTCCGCCACCCGAAAGCGCTGCATCGGGAGTTTCAAATCCACCAACATCGTCGGTTTGCCAGCAATGTAACGAGATGGCAACCTCTTTCATTTTTTCCATGGCTGCGTCAACGTCTACTCCTAATTCAGCATATCTCTGTTTTGCCAGTTCGTAGGCTTTTATTATTGATTGTTCTTTCATATTATTATTGTTTTTTAAATAATTAATAGTTGATTAAAAATATTCCGGAGTTATTTCATATTTAATTTGTCATTTCAACTGAAAGGAGAAATCTCTTCCAATTGAACATATTTCTCAGTCATTCTTCCTTCGAAATGACAAGACGAATAACCATCAATTCTTCATTCAATCTAATTCAACAATACTCCATCAAACGGATAACTAAACTGATATCTCCCAGAGCCAACTTCAAGAATTACGTGATCTCCCACTTGTTTGGCACTCGACTTTAATTTTTCGCTTATTGGAGCAGAGTTTACTTTTACATCTTTCAATTCAGCCGCCGGCAAAGTAACTTTTGCAGATGTATTTGCAGGTACTTCAATTGAATAGATAAACTCTTCATTTTCTATTTTCCAAGCCGATTTAATTTCACCATACATCGACAAAAATTCAGCTGAAATATCGTTTAATCTACCTCCCGGATGTGGGCTTAGTAATATATGTTTGTAACCCGGGTTTGCTTCATCTACACTAATTCCTGCAACATGACTGTACAACCACTCCCCGATTGCACCGTAAGCATAATGGTTAAAACTATTCATACCAACATCCTGAAACGAACCATCAGGTTTTTGCCCGTCCCAGCGTTCCCAAATTGTTGTTGCACCTTGTGTTACCGGATACAACCACGACGGATATTCTTTGCGGTTCAACAGCATAAAAGCCAGATCGTCGCGACCAATTGCAGATAATGTTTTACAAAGAAGCGGTGTTCCTAAAAAGCCGGTTGTAAGGTGTTTGAATTTCGTTACATCCTCAGCAAAATAGTTGGCTGCCTTTTCAACCAGATTATCAGGCAACAAACCAAATGCAAGAGCCAATGCATACGCTGTTTGCGTGTGCGAAACCAACCTTCCGTTTGGAGTTATAAATTCATCGATAAAAGCCAGTTTAATTTTTTCAGCCTGCTTTTTATATTTTTCAGCATCAGCAGTTTTGCCAATTATTGAAGCCATTTTACTAGTAAGACCAGTGGTGTAGTAATAATATGCTGTGGCAATTAAATCCTTTTCGGTGGTTGCACCCGGGTAACTTGAACTTGTTGAAGCAAATGCCAACCAATCTCCAAAATGACCATCGCCCATCCACAAATTATCGTCACCGGCACGGTTTTCCATAAACTTCACCCACTTTGTAATTGCCGGATAACTGGTTTCAAGGATTCTTGTATCTCCATAAACCTGATAAACTGTCCATGGAATAATTGCTACTGCATCGGCCCAGCCAGTAGCACCGCCACCCCCTTTTAAAACGTCAGGAATTACGTGTGGAACTTTGCCATCAGGTAGTTGGTCGGCAGATACATCTTTCATCCATTTAGTGTAAAAAGCTGAAACATCGAAATTATATGCTGCTGTCATACTAAAAACCTGCGCATCACCAGTCCAGCCCAAACGTTCATCACGTTGCGGACAATCGGTTGGTACATCTAAGAAATTACCTTTTTGTCCCCATTGAATGTTATGTTGCAATTGATTAATCAAAGAATCGGAACAGCTAAAAGTGCCGGTAGGTTTCATTTCTGAATGAATAACAACACCAACTACATCTTCTAATTTTGGGGTATTTGAAAAACCTTCAAACTTCACAAACCGAAAGCCATGGAAGGTAAAATGTGGTTCATAAACCTCTTCTCCATTTCCCTTGAAAGTGTAGGTATCCGTAACTTTTGCCGCACGCAAGTTGGCCGTATAGAAATTACCCTCTTTATCCAAAACTTCGGCAAATTTCACTTTCACTACATCGCCCTTATTTCCTTTTACTTTTATACGAACCCAGCCAACCATATTTTGTCCCATGTCCATCACGGTTTCTCCATTTGGTGTAGTAAATAACTTAATGGGCATAAGCTTTTCAATGGCTTTTACAGGAATTCCCTGTGGTGCAATTAATATATCTTTTGGATGATCTGCTTCTGCCACAGCTTTCCAATTGTCGGAATTGAATCCGGAGGATTTCCAACCACCCATTTCAAGTCTTGCATCGTAAGTTTCACCGTTATAAATATCCGACTCTAAAATTGGTCCATTAGAAACTTTCCAGTTTTTATCGCTGATAATTGTTTCGCTGGTTCCATCGGTATAATCTATTTTTAATTGAAATAAAAGAGCCAACTTGCTTCCATAATAGCCATT
>JABMPI010000653.1 GCA_013203755.1 Bacteroidota bacterium | reverse complement strand
GTATTCGTGATTTCGCTTTGCTCAATTCTCAAAAAGCTATCTGCATTGAGTATAAAAACAAAAAGGACTTTGGTAATAAAGTCCTAGACAAAAAAAATAAAAATTAAAATAATTATTTTGAAAGCAGTTTTACAATCCAAAGAATTAAATAAAGCCCTAATCCTAGCCCTGCTAAAAAAAAGGCCACTACAAAAGCAATTCTCACATGAGATTCTTTCATCCCAATTTTATTCCCTACCCAACCTGATACACCTAAAATCATAATTATGTTTTTAATGTTTGTTTATAAGCAGTTCAAAAATATAAAATAATTTGAATTTGTAATATGGAAAACTTTAAAAGAAGAAATGAATGGAAGTCTTTCGGAATAATTAATTTAGGGGAATAAAATTGAATTTACATGCAAAGAAAACTTGATGCTTTTAAAGAATTGCTCGATATAATGGACGAGCTCCGTGAAAAATGCCCGTGGGATAAAGAACAGACCTTGGAGTCGTTACGGAAACTTACTATTGAAGAAACCTACGAATTGGGCGATGCAATTCTCCACAATAATTTACAGGATATAAAAAAGGAGTTGGGCGATTTAATGTTGCACATTGTTTTTTATTCAAAAATTGGTTCCGAAAAAGGGGAATTCGATATTGGCGATGTGTTGGAAGGAATAAACGAAAAGCTAATTTATCGTCACCCGCATGTTTTTGGCGATGTTGATGTTGATGGATCGGCACGGCAAGTTGAGGAAAACTGGGAAGCGCTAAAGTTGAAAGAAAAAGGCGGTAATAAACGTGTTTTGGAAGGAGTTCCTGCAGCAATGCCTGCCTTGGTAAAAGCGAACCGTATTCAGGAAAAAGTACGTGGTGTAGGTTTCGACTGGGAATACAAAGAGCAGGTTTGGGACAAAGTAAAAGAGGAAGTGGATGAATTAAGCCACGAAATTGAGCAGGTGGATAAAGATAAAATAGAGGCTGAATTTGGCGACTTGTTTTTTGCCATGGTAAATGCCGCGCGTTTATATAATGTAGATCCTGAAGCGGCATTGGAGCGTACCAACTTAAAATTTATGAAACGCTTTAATTATTTGGAAAGTAAAACCATGATGAAAGGCAAAAGTTTACATGATATGAGCCTGGCAGAAATGGATGTGATTTGGGAAGAGGCGAAAACGAGTGAGTAAGTAACTTACGGTCTCGTTTGTGAAAACATAAAATGGGTTAGGCACAAAAATATGAAAGGTAGAAATATGCATTTTAAAAATCTTTATCTCAATACATTACTAATTGTAATATTAAGTGTGCAATCGATTTTTTCTGTAGGATCAGAAAAGAATGAAAAATCTACACTAAAATGGCCGTTGACAGCCTATAATTTTGGAGGTTTAGATCAATTTAGCCCGGAGGAACAAATTGACCTTTTGCACAAAAATGGGTATAAAGGAATTATTATTAGAGGAGCGACAGCGTCTAATGTACAAAATCTGGATCATTTTATTCTAAAGGCAGACAAGATTCCCGAATTTGATATACAGGCTGTTTTTATTCGATATAATTTTACGGATAAGGAAGAGGACAAGGACAGGTGGAAAAAAGTTGTTGATAAAATAGCCGGAAGCAAAATACAACTCTGGGTAATTTTTGGTAAAAATACTCTGGGTATAAACGATGACTTTATTGAAAGCAAATTACGAGAAATGGTAAATTATTCCAGCCAAAAAGATGTGGAAGTAATTCTTTACCCACATAGCACATGTTATATTGAATCTGCAGAGGAGGCATTACCATTCGTTGAAAAGATTAATCATCCCAAATTAAAGTTAGCTTTCCATTTATACCACGAAATAAGAGCTGGAAATGGCTCTCGAATAGATGAGGTTTTTGAAGGTATTAAAGATCAACTTGGAGCTGTAACCATGGCAGGAACAGATTCAATAGCAGATTTTTCATTACCTCGAACTATGAATACGAGCACCATAAAAGTTTTAGGACAGGGAAATTTTGATATGAGGAAATTTATATTGCCTTTAAGTAAATCAGGATACATGGGAAGTGTGGGTTTTATGAATTTTAAAATTGAAGATAAACCGGAAGTTTATCTGGAAAGTTCTCTGGAAGAGTGGGAGAATTTAATCTCTGGGTGTAAACCTACTCACTCCATGCAGCAAAGTAAAAACCAATAATCTAACATGACACGTTTTGCTTGTAGCGAAGAGGTTCATACTTAGTCTTGGCAAGAAAACGCCAAATACTGCGTTATTCTCGTTTTGAAAACAGTCATTCACAAAAGTGAACTC
>JABMPI010000652.1 GCA_013203755.1 Bacteroidota bacterium | reverse complement strand
TTTAAGGCATTTTTTACCTGAACCATTTCGCGCGGATTAATTCGGGCAACTGCAACTTTAGATATTAAACGTTCCAAATCGCCAACATGCCGCAAACGTTCCTCTAAATGCTCTTTAACTTCCGGGTGTTTTAGATAATATTCAACTACATCGAGGCGCTCGTTAATGGGTTTCACTTCTTTTAGCGGAAGTGCCATCCAACGTTTCAACAAACGCGAGCCCATGGGAGAAATTGTTTTATCAATCACCTCAATTAAGGTTTTCCCACTTTCGTGAATAGACGAAAACAGCTCCAAATTGCGCATTGTAAAACGATCGAGCCATACGTAATGATCTTCCTCGATGCGGCTCAAACCCGTAATATGTTTCAAGCGATTGTGTTCGGTAAAATCGAGATAATGCAAAACTGCTCCCGAAGCAATTATTGCCAGTTGCATGTTTTGAATACCGTAGCCTTTTAACGAAGTGGTTTCAAAATGGCGTTTCAGATGGTCTGAAGCCGTATCCAAATTATAAACCCATTCATCTAAAGTGTTGGTATAATATTTATTCCCAAAAATCTCATTGAACTCTTTCCCTTTTCCTCGCTGAAAAAGAACTTCTTTGGGTTGAAAAGAGCTCAACAATTTATCTATGTATTCGTAATTTCCCTCAGCAGTTAAAAACTCGCCGGTTGAAATATCAAGAAAAGCTACGCCCCCCATTTTTTTATCGAAATGAATGGAAGCCAAAAAGTTGTTTTCCCGATTTTCGAGAATATTATCGTTTATGGAAACGCCCGGAGTTACCAACTCGGTAATTCCACGCTTTACAATATTTTTTGTGAGTTTTGGATTTTCCAGCTGTTCGCAAATGGCAACACGCTGCCCTGCCCGAACCAGTTTTGGCAAATAAGTATCCAATGCATGATACGGAAAACCGGCTAGTTCCACATAACTGGCTGCACCATTTGCCCGGCGTGTTAGTGTTATTCCAACAATTTCAGCCGTTCTAATTGCATCTTCTCCAAAGGTCTCGTAAAAATCGCCTACTCTAAAAAGTAATATCGCATCTGGATGTTTCTCCTTGATGCCATAATACTGTTTCATCAAAGGCGTTTCAGCATATTTTTTATTTATTACCATTAGCGACAAAGATAATTTTTTGACTTCTCTGAAAAAATTTCTTTCAAAACTTCTTTCAAAACTTATCGACAAAAAAAGCCTTTCATAAAAAAATGAAAGACCTTTTACACTTAATTCAAAGAAACAATTTTAATTCCATGCACCCAAAATTGCTCCCATTACTGCATAAATTACCAGATTATAACCCACATTAATAAAGTACAATCCCCACGGTTTTCTTTCATAAAGCACATCGTTTAATCGGTTTGTGCCAATCCAGAAAATAGCAATCATTACTCCGGCAAAAATACCAAATCCTGCGTTGGCTTCTGCGCCAATAAACATAGCAATTGCCAATGCTGCCAGTGCAGTTGCTATATAATTTATCAGCATCATTAACGGCATCGACATTCCCCCTTCTTTTAGTCCCTCTTCGGTAAATCCATTTAGTTTCATCCAAAATTTCCCGAAAAGCGGCCCGTACCAAATCCACCCAATAAAAAAGGCACTAAAAGCAGAGACAACAACAGCCCAAAAATTAATGCTTCCCATAATTTCTCCAGCATTCATAATAATATATTTTAATTTAGACTAGTTTAATTTAAGGATATTAAATTCTTTTTCCAATCTTTGTCCTGAATTATTTAGAATAACAGATTTTAAAATATTGAGATTTTAGTATTGAGACAAGAATTTTTTAAATCAATACAGTTGCAGCCAAACATGTTCTGGTGCGTGTAAAATTGAATATTTGATATCTGTTTTAAAAGAGGAGAAGATTATGAGTTGCAATGGATGTTCAATGAATAATTCAACAAACAACCAGGTGGTTGACAGTTATAAATGGTTAAATGACTTGCCGGAAACGGCTGACCAGTCTGACATTGTTGAAGTTAAATTCAAATCGACGAGAAGAGAATATTATAAAAATACCGATAAATTACCAATACGAAGAGGCGAAAAAATAGTAGTATCGTCTTCGCCTGGTCATGATGTTGGTGAAGTTACATTAACAGGTTATCTTGCTGAAAAGCAGTACCAAAGAAAAATAAAGACACCAAGCAGGTACACCTTAAATAATGTTTTTAGAAAAGCTACTGAAGCTGATTTGGAGAAATTATTAGAGGCCAGAAACAGTGAAAAACCCACAATGATTCGTGCTCGACAAATTGTAGGCGAATTGGGATTGGATATGAAAATTGGCGATGTTGAGTTTCGGGGTGATAATAGAAAAGCCATTTTCTACTACATTGCCGAAGGTCGAGTTGATTTTAGAGAACTGATTAAACTTTACGCCCAGGAGTTTGGAATCCGTATTGAGATGAAACAAATTGGCGCCAGACAAGAGGCAGGTTTAATTGGTGGAATGGGTTCGTGTGGAAGAGAACTGTGCTGTTCGAGTTGGAAAACCAATTTCACTAGTATTTCGTCTGATGCCGCATTAAAACAAGGTCTTTCGCCATCGGCACAAAAAATGGCCGGTGCTTGTGGCAAATTAAAGTGCTGTTTACTCTACGAATTAGACACCTACATTGAAGCCAGAAATGAGTTTCCAAAAGAATTACTCAAGCTCGATTTAGCAAAAGGAAGTGCGAAACCATTTAAAACCGATTACCTTAAAAAGGAAATTTGGTACGGTCTGGAAGGCAGCATGGGAACCACTTTTAAGCTTTCGTTGAAACAGGTTAAAGAGATTATTCAAAAAAACAAACGGGGTATTCAACCAGAAATAAATTCTTACGAAGAGGATGAGAAAGAGGTAAACGAGATGGAAGTTACCCTCGATGAAAGCATCGACCGTTTCGACAAGAAGAAAGAGCCTGTGAATAAAAAAAATAGAAGAAGAAATTTTAAAGCTAAAACAAATTCACGACCTAAAATAGTTGTGAAAAAGAATATTCAATAGTTATTTTTTCCGAATAAGAGTCATTCCGTCGCGCAAGGGCAGAATGACTTTTTCAATTCTATTATCGTCTTTAATAGCTGTATTAAATTCGATTATCCCTTTTGTATAACTATCATCGAGAGCTGGTGAGTTCAAAACCTTTCCACTCCATAAAGTATTATCGGCAATAATGTAACCCCCGCTTTGTACTTTATCCAGAACCATTTCGAAATATTTGGTGTATTCGCGTTTATCTGCATCAATAAATACCAAATCAAAAGTCTCTTTTAAGTGCGGGATTATTTCCAAGGCAGAACCGATGCGTTGATCTATTTTATCTTGTATTCCGGCTTTTTTGAAATATTTTGCTGCGAAAGTTTCCAGTTCATCATCAATTTCTATGGTAATTAGCTTGCCATTTCCCTGAAGTCCTTTTGCCAAACAAATGGCTGAATATCCTGTAAAAGTCCCCAATTCAAGAATAGTTTTGGGCTGAATCATTTTTGAAAGCATGGTTAAAACCTGGCCCTGCAAATGACCGGAAATCATTCTCCCCCCTAAAACTTTAAGGTTTGTTTCGCGGTCGAGTTCATATAAAACCTCATCTTCTTTGTCGATGTGGTTAAGAATATATTTGTCTAATTCACGTTGAACACTCATCTCTTTTTACTTTGAACAGAAAACGTTGTTTCTTGTCATGGAATTAATAATAAACAAGTGTACTCATCTGCTTCTCTCCCAGTGAAAAGTTCGCCACTTCAAGCAAATCTTCTGTTGTTATTGCTTCTATTTTATTGAAAACAATTCGCAGGGGATCAACTTTATTGAATAACAAATAGCTTTTGCCAATAGCCAACATCAAATCTTCGTGGCTTTCGGTTGAAATGGCAATTTGCCCAATCAATTGTTTTTTGGCTTTGCTTAATTGAATTGCCCCCAATTTAGTATCGCGTAACAATTTAAATTCTTTGTGAACAAGTGACAATGCTTTTTCAAGATTTTCCTTATCAGTTCCAAAATAGACATTAAACAGTCCCGTGTCGGAATATGCGGTGTAGCCAGATTCCACATTATAAGCCATTCCCCGGCGTTCCCGCAAGGCCAGGTTTAAACGCGAATTCATTGCCGGTCCACCCAGAATATTATTCAACAACACCATTACAATTCGTTTTGGATGCTGAATATCGTACGCAATATTTCCTACTATACAATGCGACTGGTAGGTATCTTTTACTACCGATTTTTTTTCAGGAATATAGTTTTCAAACTTTTTACGCGATGGGTTTCTTTCTTTAGCAGCTAAATCGCCAAAGCTTCTTTCTAAAAGTTTAACCAGTTCATTAAAATCGCAATTTCCAACCGAGCTAATTACCATTTGGTCGGTGTGGTAATTATTTTCAATAAACTTATGGATGGAATCACGATTAAATTTCTTTAGGTTTTTTCTTGTACCCAAAATATTTCGTGCAATGGAGTGCCCTTCAAAAACAATCTCCTCAAATTCATCAAAAATTAATTCTGAAGGAGAATCTTTGTAGGAGTTAATTTCTTCGAAGATTACCTCTTTCTCGCGTTCCAATTCCTTTTCCGGATAAACGCTATTCAATAAAATATCTCCAAGAAGATCGGCTGCACGGTCGTAATACTCATTCAGAAAAGTGGAATACAAAACAGTTTCTTCCTTCGTAGTATAGGCGTTTAACTCGCCCCCCACTCCTTCAATACGACTCAAAACATGAAACGACCTTCGTTTTTTTGTTCCCTTAAAAACGGAATGTTCGATAAAATGAGCCAATCCGTGTTCATTTTTTTTCTCGTCGCGAGAACCGGCATTAATTATCACACCCAAGTGTGCTACCGGCGAATCGGTATTCTTATGAATAATCCGAATGCCGTTTTTTAATGTATGTGTCAGAAAATCAGTATCAACCATTGTCAAAATTAATAAGCGTGCAAAAGTAAGAAAAGTAATTGATTATCTGTTTTAACCCAATATCAATTCACCTCTTCCTCTTATTTCTCTCCTATAAAAGTAGAGCATCAATTAACTATTTACCGAATCAAATATAACTTTCAAATAATGATTAATAGATTATAACAAACAGGCTTGCACGACCAAACACATTCGAATAAATGCCTAGGCAACAACACAATACAAAAACGATAGGGTTTATAAAAAACTTCTACTGATTGCAGACTTCAAAAAATTATTGATTTATTTTCTGTTTGAAGTATATTTTCTTTGTGAATTTAAAAAAATGTTTACTTTTGCAACACCAAAATAAAAAGGGGTGCCATAGCTCAGTTGGTAGAGCAATGGACTGAAAATCCATGTGTCCCTGGTTCGAT